>SLPW01000305.1 GCA_007131755.1 Myxococcales bacterium
CCACCGAGACTTTCCTCGACCACCTTCTCCGAGAGCTCTTCGCTCGACGTCACTCTCCTCGTCTGTTCGTCATCACTGGGGATGGAATCATCTGTCGTTCTCGGCGCCACGACAGTGGCGTCCAGATCGCTGACCACTTCTTCTGACTCTTCTTCTCCCTCGCGGTCTTCGTCATCTTGGCCGGCCCCTCCCATCTCGGCCATCTCCAGAATATCCTCCGAGTTCAATTGAGCCGTGGCCGAATTCAATGTCGCCCCGGCCGGTCCCAGCCGATCGGCGAGGCTCTCCACTGCCACCTCGAGTGCCTTGCGAAGGGAATCGACGTCTCGAAAACGGGCCTCCGGATCTCGGGCCAGACCGGTCGCCAGAAAGTCCAACGCCGGCTGCGGAAAATCGAGATCCTCGATTTCTCCGAGGGGATCGAATTCGTCTTTGAGCTTCTTTATGAGTACCTGCTCTTCCGATGCCCCCGGAAATGGACGGCGACCGCTGAGCAGCTCGAAGACCATCACCGTCACCGCATAGAGATCGGTCCAGGGCCCCAGATTCTTACGCGAGATCTGCTCCGGTGCCATATAATTCGGCGACCCCAGATGCCACCGGGTATCGGAGTGATGTTCGACGAATTTCGCCAGCCCGAAGTCGAGCAGCCGGGTGTAGTGAGGATTTCCCACCACGGACTGAAGCATAATATTTTCGGGCTTGATGTCCCGGTGGATGATGCTCTCCTCATGGGCCGCCCCCAGCCCATTGAGCACCTGATCGAAGATATCGACGATCTCCTGCGGTGAAAATCCTCGGCCGTTCATCGTTCGGCGGTGAATTTCATCGCGCAGAGTTCGACCTTTCTCCACGTATTCCATGACCAGATAGGGCCGGCTTTTGTGAAGGCCGTATTTGAGCAGCCGAACGATATTGGGATGGGTCAGGTGGGCCAGGACCTCCGCCTCGCTCTGAAATTTCTCCAGCAGTACCTGAGAAAATTCGGCGTTGTCCGTGTCCACATTGATCAGCTTCAATGCCCCCTTCAATCGTAGCAATGGGATCTGATGGGCCAGATATACCTTCCCGAATCCTCCGGCGCCGATGCGACGGACCACCAGAAAATCACCGACCATCTGACCGATGACCGGATCGGGCGTGCTCCCATCGTCGGGATGAGCCCTCTCCCACTGGGCCTCGGTGATATGGTGGAGGCCTCGCTTTTCACATCCACGTTGTGAACAGGGTTCTGCGACCGTTCCCTTGCCATCGCAGCCGGGACATATTCCAGTAGCACCACGCATCAAGTGTCCAGCGAGGAGAGACGTTCAACGCAGCTACGGACAAGCTCGAGAAGAACGAATCGATGAAGGTCGACCCATTCCAGACCAAGATTGCTGCGCAGGAAATTCACGGTTTCGCATCGGTCATTATGCCAGAGGAGATCGCCCTGAACAACGCACCTCATAATAATGAATGTAATCGGTTTGCGTCGGTGGCGATCCCCATGGCCATGACCGAAATAACCCTTGCCCTCGACCCTATGCTCGCCAGTACCCGAAGTTATTGCGTCGGGAAAGGCGGGCAGCGACGGGGGCGAGGGTGTTGTCTCGAACCCCCGAAGCCTGAAACCCGATTGCCCTGGCCGGCGCTGGATCAATACATGCAGTGCGGACCGAGATCCATCAACACGCTCATACAGGCATTTCCCTCGCCACAGTCTTCGGCGGCCATGCAGTCCCAGCCCTCCGTTCGCAGGTCGACGCAAGAGCCCGGGTTGGCGGCGTTGGCCAGGTCGAGGATCCACATATTTTCGCAATCCTGTTCGGTGGACATATTGTCCGGATCGCACACGTCCAGATAGTTGCTGCAGGCAGCTACGAAGTCCGATTCTTCGACGGTGGGGGTGTCGGAGCCCGGCGGGGGATCGAAGTCCATCTCCTGGGGCCTACAGGTGTTGGTGACCTCCGCGCTCACTTCGACACAGATCAATTCGTCCGTCTCGAGAGGACAGGGATCGCGAAGGCATTCCCATTCGTCGAGCCTGGCGTCGATACACCCCTCCGGTTGCACGGCCTCTGCCACGTGACGGTGGAAGTCGTCCTCGCAGGGCCCCTCGAAGGCCTCGGGCTCCACTCCATCGGCGCCGACGCATTCGACGTGCCAATCCGCACAGGTGTCGACGAATTCGTCGAGCCGCTCCATCAACTCCTCGCTTGAAGGACCATTATTTTCCGACGGATCGCCGTTGGAGCTGTCGTCACCGCAGCCCACAGATGCGGCGGCGAAACAAAGTGCAAATAATATCGAATACAATCGCGTGGCTCTCATGAGCGATCTCCCTGGAAGTTGTCGTTTTGAAAAAAAGATGCGTCGACCGACCCATTATGGCACCAAAGGCGGCTCCGTTCCAACAGATTTCTCGATATTGGGCGGGATCGGTCTCCGTCGGTAGTAATTCCCCGACCCTCTCCCAGGCCCGAAATAATCCCTGCTCATCCCCCGACGACTTGCGATCAATTTTCCTGCCACCGAAGAATAGGGCGCTGATGCCCATCGGGAGCGGTACCCATCTGCCAGACGTTCTCGAAGTCGAAATCGAAATTCGACTCCTCTTCAAATTCGGTGTTCTCCAAAATAAAGAGCTCGACGCCGAGGAAAGAGAAAGAACCCTCGAGAGCGAAAGAACCACTGCCATTGCTGGTATCCTCGTCCAGATAGGAAGCGAGGACTTCGAGATAATCTCTGGCAACACCGAGGAATCCTCGCCCCTCGTCGACGATCTCTCCGGCAGAATAGCAGCGCTCCAACGTTCCGGAAAAAAGCCCCACGAATCCCCCGGTATATCCCCCGGGGCTGGTGACACTTCCCGTGGCATAGGAGTCGACGATACGGGAGTCCTCCCCGACCCCATGACCGATGAGTCCGCCCACACGATCGGCGCCGGCGACGTCGCCAGAGGCGAAGACTCGTTCCATCGTTTCTTCCTCGCTCGTGAACTGGCCGATCAGGCCTCCCACGGCCTCACCTTCCTGGGAAGTGACGGCACCTCGAGCGCTGGACTCGACGACAAGGGTCTCCTCCACTCGTCCGACCAGCCCACCGACATAGTCATTCTGAGCCGTCACCTCCACATCCACGGACACCTCGATGAGTTCTCCTCCCTTCATCTCTCCCACGGCTCCACCGACGTATTGATCTCCCTGAACGACGCCGTCGACCCTCACATTATTGATGGATCCCTCGGCGTATCCGGCGATGGCGCCCACCCTCGAATTCGCCTCGATATCGACGGTAGAGACGGTGAGGTCGAAGATCTCAGCGTCGGCCTGAAGAGCAAAAAACAGGCCCACTTCATCAGCGGAGCTCTGGATGGAGATATTTTCGATGGTGTGACCATCTCCATCGAAAATGCCTCCGAACCCCTGGGAAGAATCCCCCATCGGCTCCAATGACGTGGCACCGCTGGCGTCGATATCAGCGGTGAGTCGAAAATGATCCCCGCCGTGCTGAGCGCTGATCCCCATCAAGTGCTCGACGGTACAGAGCTTATATGGCTGGCCGACAGTGCCATTTCCCCCTCCAAAGGGAGAGGCGTTGGGATCGCAGCACGGTTCCACCTGGGGAATGCATTCGTCACCACATCGCTGAAACCCTCCGTCGCATTCAAAATCGCAATCTCCGTCTGCACAGATCGGCGATGCCTGCGGGGGAGCGTCGACGCAAGAATTGCCACAACTTCCACAGTGCTCGCTATCGTTTGCATAGTCATCGTCGCCTAAGCATTGACCATCACAGGCGTCGAAACCCGAGTTACACTCGAAATCGCAGCCCTCCGGTGTGCAGACGGGGCTGGCGTTCGAGGGGTAGGAACTACAATCATTGCCACAACCTCCGCAGTGATCGACATTCTGCGCAATATCAACACATATCCCCCCACATTCGACGAGATCATCGAAACACTCGTCGGCATCGGGTGAGCCTATATCTGGTGAGCCTATATCTGGTGAGCCTGTATCTGGTGAGCCTGTATCGGTGTCCGGGGCAGGGTCCGCATCGGGAGGTCCCGGTTCGTCGGCATCGAACGGACCCGGTTCCTCCGTGTCCGTGGGGACACCCACATCGGGACTGTGGAGTTGATCGTCGATGCAGACCCCGTCTCTTGCGAAGAGGCCTCCCGCACTCATGCAATATTCTCCACTGGCGCAATCCTCGTCGGAGACACAGTCGGCCTCCGAGGCGACGACACAGGCCGTCAAAAATAATGTGAAGAGGGAAAATCCGATGCCTATCAGGATGAATCTGACGTGCACGGAACCAGACATGAACTTCCCTGAAGAAATGAGCAGACGTTCTCGCATCAATGGTCTCCATGATGCCAAAATATCCGTATAAGTCGAGAGACCACATCACCATCCGTCACTCCCACAACCGACGGTTGTCATCGTTCTTCGTCGGTTGCGATTCCCTCGCTCCTGCTCTCACCAACACATCCGTCACAATTTCGGCACAAAAGGGCCATTCAATCGTCATCGCCCCTCCATCATCAGGGCAACCTCCGTGCGTTATATCTACTGTCGTGATGATGAGATTCCCCCCTGACTGGAGATCGACGATGAATCGCTGCTGCCGAAAATCCCAAATACTTCTCTTCTGTTTCGCAATTCTCCTCGTCGCCGGATGCGACTACCACACCCAGGACTCAGACTGGCCTGACCCTCCCGCAACGGAGGCGACAGACGTCGATATCGACATATTGACCGATGTCGATGTGGAGCCCGATGCCTCCATCGAACCCCTCGCGGTGGAGCGATTCCTGGAGCGTTGGACCGAGGCGCAAAACCGACAGGACCTCGACGCTTTTGGCGAATTATACTCTCCGTCCTTCCGGGCCAATCTGAGCGCCCACGATGAAGTGGCGGATTACCTCCTCGACAGGGACGACTGGATCCAGACACAGCGCGACCATCGGTTCCGCCGTTCCATGCAGGTCACCATCGAAGATCTGGAGATCCACATCGAAGACGAGGTGGTACAGCTCTCGTTTACCGAAGTCGTCACCCGTGGAACCGAGCGCTTCGAGGGCCCCCACGAAATGGTCCTGGCGCTGGAGGACGGAGAATTGCGCGTTCTCCACGAATACGCCTTCGAGCGATTCGAAAGTCCCGTCGACGAAGAGGCAAAAGCCCCGTCTGCGGCACAACTCGCCACGGTCATAACCGAGGGATACGGCGATAATCAGGCCAGCTATATCGTCCTCGAACCCGACGCCGACCCGGATTGGTTCGACGCCGATATCGAATATAAGGGCTATGAAGCAGCACGCGCTCCCGTCGTCTCCGACCGCGTCCCGGAGGAGTTTGTGTCCTGGCAAGGTGAATCGGTACACCTCTTCGACACGGGCGGCGAATTGTGCGAGGCCACGGTCGTCGGCGTTTACGGACTGGTCCGCGCCGTCCCTCACTTCGGGCAGATCTATCAGTGGCAGGGACATCCCAGAATGTATGGCGAAGACGTCGCTTATGAAGAAGCGGCCGGTGAAGAGGTGATCGCCGACGGCGTCTGGCAACTGAGCCACCAGCCCCATCTCGTGGCCAAAGTGGACTTTCTCGAAGACGGTGATTGTCGCTCCCAACGTCCCGTCTGGGCCCGCTCGGCAGAAGCCGACGCCCGGCCCCTGCGCCCCGTAGAGCTCGAAAGCGACGAGGAAATAGAACTCCTCGATGCCTTCCGACAACTCGAGGCATACCAGACCGTCCAGGAGAACTATCGGGAGTGGTTCGGCGAAGAGGGCTCCGGCGACTCCGAAGGAACCTGGTCTACCTACGGTGGAGCGAGTCCAAAACTCGCCGCCTACCGAAGCGAAGAGACGGGCAGGACCTTCGCCATGGTCTGGGCCGACGTGGGCGCCGGATGCGGCGACTTCTGGGGCTCTCACTCCGAACTCTTCGAGCTGAGCGTCGACGATCAGGGCCTGCGCGCCGTCCAATGGGGGTCTTTCTCCGACGCCATTCGCCCCCTCGCCATGGTCGACACCGACGGCGAAGGGCTCCCCCACGTCTTTGCCGA
>SLPW01000014.1 GCA_007131755.1 Myxococcales bacterium
CAGCTCGGCCTTGGTGTCGAAGTGATGGAAAAAACTCCCCTTCGTCACGCCCGCCCGTTCCACGATCATCGCCACCGATGTACCGGAGAATCCGTGCTCTAAGATCAACTGTTCTGCGGCATCGAGAAGCCGGTCTTTGGCATTGGGTTGCTGCTCATTCATGGTGAAGACCACTCTATCACGCGGGCATTGGTTCGAAAATATAACCCCATCTCCCCCGCCAGGGTCGAAGGGAGGGCGGCGCCTGAGAGTACCAAAAGGTATCCTTCCGGGCCATGCAAAGTCCTACGGTGTAAGGCTTGTTTTGGGGCCGATTTCGTGCTGGTTGGGTTGATGGGGATGGATGGTGTTTGCCCAAAAACAGATCAGTGTATACCGTTTGGTATGTTCGCCGTGTTGCTCAATCAGGAGGAAATAATGAGTACAGATCAACAGCAAGACTGGAGTTTTGCAGGCATCGCCAGAGGGTACGAAAAGTATCTGGCACCCATGCTTTCGCTTTGGACACAGGATCTCTTCGAGAAGACAGCGCTCGGCGCCGGCGACGAGGTGCTCGACATTGCCTGTGGAACGGGCATCGTGGCTCGATTGGCGGCCGAAAAGCTCGGCACCGACGGTTCAATTACCGGCGTCGATGTCGACTCTGAAATGCTCGCCACGGCGCGTTCGGTCAGCGCTCACGATGGCGTCACCGCAGCCTGGAGGGAAGCGAATGCCACCAACTTGCCCTTCGAGGACCACTCCTTTGACGTCATCTTTTGCCAGCAGGGACTCCAATTCATCGACGATCCGGCCAAAGCTCTGAGGCAGATGCACCGGGTGTTGCGACGTGGTGGACGCCTGGCCCTGAGTGTCTGGGGACCGCTCGAGCAATCCCCGGGATACGAGGCACTCGGAAAGGCGCTGGAGAAGCACATCGGTGAATCGCAGGCTGGGGTCAACGCCGTTCCCTTTTCGATGGGAGAAGAAGAATCGTTGCGCCGTCTCCTCGAAGATGGGGGCTTCGCCGACGTCGAGGTGGACACCTCTACACGAGAAGTACGCTTTCCTTCGCCACGCGAGTTTTTCCGCCGTGAAGTCGTCAGTTGGCTCGCCGGAGCCTTCGACGAACCCACCAAAGACGAGCGCCGCGCCGTGGTCAACGAGCTGGAACAAAGTCTGGAATCCTACGTCGACTCCGAGGGCCTCGCTTTTCCGATGGAGGTGTTCGTCGCCTCCGGGCGCAAGGCCTGAGGCCTGCTACACAGACAGGGGGGGCACGATGGAGAACAACATGGTCCCGGACTGCCCGCGAAACCTCAAGCACGCAAGCGGCGTATGGCCCGGGGTGACTGGACGAGATCCCGCAACTCCAGTTCGGCTCGGCCACCACCGTCAGCGGCACCATGGTGTTGGGGCTGGCCCCGATCTTCGTACTACACCGCGTCGCAGGGACATGCAGGCCGGGTGTCACATAGGGTGTCACACACTTCGCAATCGTCCAGCTATGTAAACAAGACAACGATGCGGGGATCGAGGTTTGCCTCCCGAGGCTTGCCTCACCATGATGAGTCGGCGGGAATAATGACGGAGTGGGCATCGCGTTATCCCCCTCCCTTATCATGTCGGTGGCGGTCGTCACCGGCGCCGACGGGGGCACGATATCGAGACGCGGTGGCGATCTTTCACATGGCGGGACAATAGACGAAAGGGGGCCATGTTTGACGCTGGATGAAGGAAGGCACGGCCGTGAGTCGGGTTTGTGACCTAGGCATATCCTGATTTGAGAGACTGAATGTGGGCGCTGGTTCCCAGATAAGAGAGCTAATGAGCAGTCTTCCCATCGACGACACCTGGGTGTTGATAGGGATGGCCATTTTGGCGGCGGCCGCCGTTTCGCACCTCAGCAAGATGTGGCGCAACGCGCGCTACGGGATGGGAGGGACGGCCAAGAGCTCTCGTTCTCATCAGGCCACAAGCTATTTCAAGGCCTGGGAGTCCGCCGCCGCTTCGGAAGGTCTACAAACCGGGACTTCCGATACCCCCCTGAAGGCACCACGGATGCAGGGCAGACTGCGAGGGCTTTCGGTGGAGCTGGGAATGCATCTACGGCGCAGGGGGCGCCGCGCCCCGGACCCGGAGGCGATCAATCCCGCCACCGCCTACTGCCGGATCACCGCTCGGGCCGAACTTCCCTTTCCCTGGCGAGAGGCCACCGTCTGGAAGTTCATCCTCCCCGGGTCCGTGCAGAAGGGAGACACTGACGAGGTGACATTTGCCTCTGAACTGCCCGAAGGCATCGAGTTGCGGGGAGTACGCATCGACAGACGAGCTCGCGACCCACTGTCGGTGATGGCCGATCGGTACCGGTCGTTGGAAGTGGTCGATGGCACCCTCACCGTCGTCGACGACGTCCAGCTTTCACGCAATACGGGACTATGGGCCGAGCACTTCGGTGAATGGCTCCGAGGCTTTGGCGCCGACACCCGGGCCTTCACCCTCGGAGGGCTGACGGCCTATCTCGAATTGTCGAAGCCAGGCGTGTCCATGGAGTTGAGGCTTGCCCCCAACGCCCTGTCCACCCGCCAGATGTGGCGAATCCATCTCGAAACCGAGGAAGGAGAGTTCTTCGAAGAGGAGCTGCTCCGAGAACGATTACAACAGGTGGGAGCGACCGTCGAAGAACTCGACACTTCCAGTGATGGGCTGCGGCTTCAGGCGGTGGTCCCCGAAGACGTCGCGGCGAACCTTCGGCGGTTGATGACCCTCATCGAAGGTTCTTGATCCTCCCCATTCACAGCAACCAGCGCCTGACGGCGCTTCGATAGCAGTTAGCTATCGGCTCCAATTGGCGTGGTGCCCCGAGCGCCGTCACTGGCCTGTCCGATGGCCTTCATGGGCCCAGAATTGCTGCGGGAACGACGGCCACCCCGTCTTTTCGCCGGTAGGCCATCGTTCCTGTGTAGATGATGACGGTGTCCAGGATGTCGTCGCCGAGTTTGTCTTTGAGCCACAGAAGATGTTTGACGTCGTCGTCGTCGATCGTCGTTCCGAGCTTGACCTCCATGGCGACCACTCGATGATCGCCGCGCTCGACGATCATGTCGACTTCGTGGCGTCCGCCTCTGGTTCGAAGGTGGTAGACTCGAGCTTCTGATAACTGAGCGTAGACTCGAACACTGAGGGTCACCAGGGACTCGAAAAGATGACCCAGCAACAGACCATCTCGGGCAACCGATGGTTCCACATCTCGACCTTTGAGTAGCGCATCGGCATCGACGCCGAGTAAGCGAGCGGCCAACGCAGGGTCGGCGAGGTGGTGTTTGGGAGGTTTCGACAGGCGGGACAACGGGTTTCTCGTCGGCAGCCAGGCCGAAAGTGGTTCGACGACCCAGAGTCGTTCGAGAATATCCCGATACGGCAGCGTCGTGGTCTTTGCCGGTTTGTCACCCCGGCCGCTGGTGGCGGCATCTCGGATCGTTTCATAGGTGGCTGTGGTGGCAGTCGCCGCCGCATAGGCTTTCATCCACCGTAGCACCGACTGAGGCTTTCGAACGTTTCGACCGAGTTGTTCGAAATCGGTATCGACGATTCGGGTGATATATCCGTCGAGTTGTGCCCTCAATGCACGACCGGACAGATGTCGGAGTCCGGGAAAACCGGAGGCGAGGATCTCCTCGGTGTACTCCCGGAGTCTCACCTCGGTGCGTCCCTCGATGGTGGACGTGTCATCGTCGAGCAACTTCCGAAGGCTGACAGTTGGGGAATCAACTTGGCGTTCGGCCAAGCTCAAAGGACGCATTCGAACGGTGACGATTCGTCCGGCACCGGAGTGGGTGGGAGTCTCGGTCGGTGTCGCCGAACCGGTCAGAAGAAACCGGCCCGGCGAATGATCCCGGTCGACTTCACGCCGAACGACATCCCAGCTCTGCGGAACACGTTGCCATTCGTCAATGAGAATCGGCGTGTCACCGGAAGCGATCTGATCTGGAGCGGCTTCTAAAATCTGTCGTTGATTCGCATCATCGAGACGATGGATCGTCGAAGCTCTACGCAAGGTAGTTTCTGTCTTACCCACTCCCCGCGGGCCCTCGATGGAAATCGCCGGAAGTGATTGAAATAGCTCGTCGATTTCTTCGTCGACGATCCGGTGTAGATAGTCGCTCACAAGCAACCTCAGGGTGATGACAACGCTGAACGCTACGATTTGACCACATTCTACACTACAATATGACCAGCCATAAGACTACATTTTGCCCGGCAGGTGAATTCTAGAACAAGTGGAGGGCTCTCATCCGGTCTGCAACGCAGCTCTTCTCCGTATGGCGAGTCCACCCGCTCTATCCTGACACAGGGGAGTCGGTCGCCTTCTAAATTGAATCGTGCATCGTGAGGTGCTTATCTCTTTCAGCAATTTCGGATCTCATTTCGTCTGTATACTCAAAACCATAGTTTTCAAATAGCACTAGAAGTTCATCGGACTTCCGCCACCAATGAGTTTGCAAATATTCTAAGATACTATCTTCAACATCGACTCCTTGGCCTAAGAGCAATTCCGCAACGGCGAGCCGATTATATTGGACGGATGCTGCAAGTTCTCGCTTTCCTGCCTTTGCACCAAATGAGAGTAGTAGGTCTACGATTTCGACCATTCCCTCAGCATAAGCCCATACGAGAAGGCGATCTTCATTGGCGTTTGCACCAGCTTCTAATAATTCTCGCACAATAGCCACAGAGCCTGTGACGATTGCCTCCGTAAGTGGCGACTCCTCTCTCTCCCAAAAAACACCAACAATTCGAGTAATCAGTGACCGAGAGGAACGATTCGGTGATGCGCCTTCGTTGAGCCATTTACGAACACCTTGCAGGTCCTCTCGGCGAATTGCTGAAATTAATTTCCCTTGTAAATACTTCGCTTTCTCTTTTCTCACTTAGAATCTCCCCACTACCCATCCAGCACCAAAGTATCCGCCGACGCCCCCGCGGTCGGCGGGGTGGATTTTGTACCGCGCCATTTAGTCGCCCAGTTCTCCGCGAACGTCTTCCCAATCCAGGAATTCCGATTCGGGATCTTCTTTGACCCTTCGCAATGCCTCCAGATCGGCGACATCTTCCAGTGCTTCGAGACATTCCAGATCGTCGACGGAAACGACGGCTGCAACCGGTTTTCCGTGACGACTGATAATGAATCGCTCCCCCGCATAGGCTGCACGATTGAGAATGTCGGGCAGTTGTTCCCGGGCAGTCGACGAGCCAACGTAGCTTCGACCGTCGGGTATCGAAAATGATCGGTGGTGGCCCTGTTTCGAACTCTGAGAATTCCGCGCGACCTGCATCGGTACCGAGCCCACCATCAGGGCGTCACCCCAGACCCAGGTGGGCACGAAGTCCGTCAAGGATTCGTGCACTAAAGGTCTCGACGAGAAGTTCTCTCGCTTGTGGGAGTTCTTCTTCGGTGACCTCGTCGCTAACTTCCTCCAGGAGGTGCCACCAGGGCTCATCTACCTGGTCGAGAAAGGATTGCCAGGCCGCTTGAAGAGAAGATTCATCTGAGGGGCGAGGTTCGAATGCCTCGTGGCCGAGATAATTCTCCTCAATCAGTTGAAGTTGAAGATCGGCACCGCCATTGGCCATTTCGATGACGAAGGCACGAAGTTCAGGTGACATGGTCTCTCCTTTCTTGGTCAGTGTCTATGCGGCCATCTCGACAATACAGCAAACCACTGACGTATCATAAGATGGTTTTTCGGAGACGATAGCGTCCTCGCTATCGGCAGTCGCTGCGACGGACAGCGCAGGACTGCCGATGCGCGGGAGCACATCGTCTCCGAAAGCCCTATTTGCCAGTCCGAAAGTGGATCCGTATCCAGTGGGATTCTACATGGACTGTAGTATCTTCGCAGGCCTTGAGATATGGTCCTCGGCGAAGAAATACCAACTGGTTAACCGGCTATCCCCCGTAGTAGTAGACGCAGGATCTCTACTGCCATTACCACCGATGATTGCTTAAGGGAGATAGGATGCGAAGAACTGCACGAATGCCCCTCGCCCTGGCGCTGAGCCTTGCCCTG
>SLPW01000611.1 GCA_007131755.1 Myxococcales bacterium
GCCGCCTGCACAGCCCTGTCTTCCGGCACAGACTGCCCTCCCTGGTTCCACCACATGGCGGCCAGGATCAACGCCCCGAGGAGCACCAGGCCCCCGCCTATGGCCACCACCGAGCCCGGAAGTTGTCGAAGTCGTTGAAAAGACATTTTAAGTTGCCCTGCCTTATCGAGGAGGCGCTGGCTGCCGAATGCCAATCACCCATAACCCATAACCCATAACCCATAACCCATAACCCATAACCCATAACCCATAACCCATAACCCATAACCCATCACCAATCACCAATCACCAATCACCAATCACCAATCACCAATCACCAATCACCCACCACCCGCCGTACACCCTATTTGCGTTGATATCCGGTTGCGCTACACTGGAGCCGGAATCCCCGCCCCTTAACCGAGTCGTCGCAGGTCATGTCCACGAGCGAAACCATGCCCGAGAGCATCCGTGCCGGAATGCTCTTCTGTGAGCGGTATCGCATCGAGCGTCGCCTCGATGACGGGGGAATGGCGACGATCTACCTGGCTCGCGACGAGTCACAAGACGAGCTGGTGGCTATCAAGGTACTCTTCGATCGCTACAGTGACAACGAGGTGGTGCGGGCGCGCTTTCTGGACGAGGGGCGCATCCAGGCCATGTTGGACCATCCCAATATCGTTCACGTCCACCGCATCATCACCGATCCCCTGCTGTGCTTCGTCATGGAGTATGTGGACGGAAATACTCTCGAGGAGTATCTGCAGGAGAACGCGCCCCTCGATGAGGCGGAGATCGTGGACCTGATGATGCCCGTGATGTCGGCCATCGGCTTCGCCCACAACAAGGGGATCGTCCACCGCGATCTCAAGCCCAGCAATGTACTCCTCGACAAGGGCGGGGCTTATCTGGAGCCGAAGGTCATGGACTTCGGGGTCGCAAAGATCAGCCGCGGAAAAGAGCTGACCATCGACGGCACCACCGTCGGCACCCTGCACTATATGAGCCCCGAACAGATCGTCGGCTCCAGCGATATCGACGGCCGCGCCGACATCTACAGCCTGGGCTGCTCGCTGTACAAATTATGTACTGGCGAGGTTCCCTTTAACGCCTCCTCGGAGTTCGCCTTGATGATGGCCCATGTGGAAGCGGAGCCCACCCCGCCCAGTGAGCTTCGCTCCGATCTGTCGTCGCGCATGGAGGAGATCATCTTGCGGGCCCTGGAGAAGAAGCCGGACCGCCGATTTCAGACCATCAAGGAAATGACGGCCGAGCTCATCGAGCTCGCCGACTCGGGCGACGAAGAGCGGATCACCATCACCAGGCCCATCCCCGGTCATATCCTGAAATTCGCCATGGACGCCGACGAGGTGGCCAACGACAAGACGCAGGAGATGAGGCTGGAGTACTTGATCGGAGGCGCCGGAGAAGATCGGGACACCGCCGAGTCCGATGTGATCTCCCAGACTCATGAGTTGAGCGCCGCTGCGCTGCGCCGTATCCATGAGGATCGTCTCAAGGCCAAGCGCCGTCACACAAGCGATACTCGCTCGATGTCCAAGGTCGAGACCATCGAACGCGATCGTCCCTCCCGGCGGGCCGACGAGGAGGCTCAGACTCGCGAGCGCCCGCGGGGAGGCACCTCGCAGGCCGACACGATGGAGAATAACCTCGATCAGCTCACCACACGGCCCTCCACTCAGGCCGGTGACGCCGACGACGCTGCCACAACGGAGCGCGATCCCGTCCTCTTCGACGATTCTCATAGGCAACGACCGGCCCCGGAGGAGTTGAAGACGATACGCATGCACCGGGTGGAGAAATCCGAAGACGACGATCGTGAGGACGCCGACACCGCCACGGATCGCATCAGCGACATAGACGGCCCGCATACCGGCAAGACCCATATTTTCGAACGCCCCCCTCAAGACGTGGATAGCCAGGAGGTCACGGAGGTGGTGTCGCGCGGTGCCCTCGATCCCCGGTGGCGCCGCGACGACCTTAGCGGCTCCGACCCCCTCGTCGTCGACACCACGGAGCAGACCGTGGAACACCCCCTCCCCTCGATCTTGCAAGGGGGAGAGGCGAAGACCATCAAGGAGTCCAGCATCGCCACCAAGGAGGCTCCCCACGTGGAGGCGGGCCTCCACGAGCGCAGCTCTCCGACGGCCGGGCGGCCCGGGTCCCGTTCTCGCTCCGACGCCGGCGACGACGCGGAGACGGATACCATGGAGGAGCGTCCCTCCGGGAAGTTCACCAGCGCTGAGGATACATCGGACCGCACGCTGGAGGAGCGCCCGTCGGCAAAATTTCCCGTCATTGGCGAGGACACCTCGGACCCCACGTTGGCGGAGCGCCCGTCGGGAAAAAATCTCCCGGAGACACAGGACACGTCGGACCGAACGCTGGACGAGCGCCCGTCGCGAAAATTATTGCACGCAGAGGACACGTCGGACCGCACGCTGAACGAGCGCCCGTCGGGAAAGCTGCCCTCCCTCGGTGGGAAGTCGCCACAGACCGTGGAGGAACGCTCGGCCGTCAAACTTCCCCCATCACCGGCGCGGGCCTCCGACTCCGGTCCTCACCTGCGGGGCGGCTCCGCCGGTGACGCACCCTCCGAAAGCCCCTCCAACGGCGGCCGGGGCGCTCCGATGGAGCCCTTTGAAGAAAAGCACCGCCAGTCCACCCAGAACACGGCCGTCGAGCAGTCCTCCACCAACGTCATCTGGGCCATCATCGGCGTCGTCGCGCTCCTCTTCGCCATCGCCGTCCTCGTCGTGGTCGTCTTCTTCATCTGAGGCGCCTGCGCACCTCCACGCAGAGGCCGAAGTTGACAGCCTCATAGCTGCGCCTAGGTTGCCTGCATCGCAGTTTGAGAAGTTGGGAATTTCACCGTCCTCGCCGCCCGCTCGCCACGGTCTGCGCCGCATCGGTCTGTCCTGTTGCCGTCTTCGCGGCGCCCCCGGCGCTCAAATGAGAGGCTTCCGACCTTGAAGATTTCCACGCAAATCCTGGGCCTCATCCTCGCCACCGGCCTCGGCCTGTTGATCGGCCTCGGGAGTTTCACCTTCTTCTACGCCGAGGGGCAGTCCTACCTGCACGACAATCCCGACGCCTGCGTCAACTGCCACATCATGGAGCCTCAATACGAGTCCTGGCTCAACAGCAGCCACCAGCACGTGGCGACCTGTAACGACTGCCACGCCCCGGAGGCCACGATTCCCCAATATGTGGCGAAGATGGACAACGGGATCCGCCACGCCTGGGCCTTTACCTTCGATGACTTCGACGAGCCGATCCGGGCCATTCCCCGCAATCAGCGCATCACCCAGCAACGCTGTGTGGACTGTCACGGCGACGTCGTCCACATGACCATCGACGAGGATCTGGGGCCGCAGTGCGTGACCTGCCACGGCGACGTGGGCCACCGCTGGCGGCGATAGGCGGACCCCCGGGTTTTCTTTTTTCTAAGGAGAGATCATGACCGACGAGGAACAGACCCCTGTTTCGCCGGAGGAGGAAGAGCCGAAGGCCTCCGAGCCCGAAGGTGACGACTCCGCAACGCAGCCCGATGGCAAGAGGGAGGAGCGGGATTCACAGCGCTGGAAATACCTGGCCGCTCTCATCATCACCGCCGTGGTGACGATCGCCGTCGTGGCCCTGCTCATCAATATCTTCGAGCGACGTCACGAGCCGATCACATTCGAAGATCGAGTGGTGGACGTCGACGAGGATACCATCGATCCCGCCGTCTGGGGGCAGAATTGGCCGCGTCAATTCGAGACCTACAGCCTCACCGTGGACTACGAGCAGACCCGCTACGGCGGTAGCGACGCCATCCCGGAGCAGAAGCTGGACAAAGATCCCTGGCTTCGCCTGATGTGGTCCGGCTACGCCTTCGCTCTGGACTACCGCGAGGCCCGGGGCCACGCCTATATGCTCATCGATCAGGAGGAGACGGAGCGGGTCCTCCAGCGACCCCAGCCCGGAGCCTGTCTTCACTGCCACTCCTCGGTGCTCCCCGCCTATCGATTTATGGGCGACGGCGATCTATGGGAGGGCTTTCGCATCGTCAACTCCATGGGCTATGAGGAGGCCCGAAATCTGACGGATGACGAGGGAGAATTGCTCATCGACCACCCCCTGGCCTGCGTGGACTGCCACAACCCGGACACCATGCAGGTGCGCATTACGCGCCCGGCCTTCAAGGCCGGCATCACCGACTATATGGACAACGTCCACGGCATCAGCGACTACGACGTCAACCGCGACGCCACCCGCCAAGAGATGCGCACCTACGTCTGTGCGCAATGCCATGTGGAGTATTATTTCACCCCCGACGACAATCAGCTCGTCTACCCCTGGTCTCGCGGCCTCGACGTGGACGCCCAGGAGGAATATTACGACGCCATCGACTTTGCGGACTGGGAACACGGCTATACGGGCGCCCGGGTCCTGAAGGCCCAGCATCCGGAGTTCGAGCTCTTCAGCCAGGGACCCCACGCAAACGCCGGCGTCTCCTGCGCCGACTGCCATATGCCCTATGAGCGCGAGGGAGCCATCAAATTCACCAATCACCACGTGCGATCTCCCCTCTTGCATATGGACAACTCCTGCATGACCTGTCACGGCGGCAGCGAGGAGGAACTCTTGGAGCGCGTCCACACCATCCAGGATCGCACCCAGGCGCTCACGGATCGATCCGCCGACGCCCTGGTGCAGTTGATGCACCAGATCGTGGCCGCCCAGGAGAGCGGAGCCGATCCCGAAGAACTCCAGCCCGCCCTCGATTACCAGCGAAAGGCCCAGTGGCGTCTGGACTGGATCTACTCCGAGAACTCCCACGGATTCCACGCCCCCCAGGAGTCGGCCCGCGTCCTGGCCGACTCCATCGACTACTCCCGCCGCGGGATCCAGATCGCCCAGGAATTGAGCGAGATCGATATCGAGGATATCCAGCGTGTCCCCGAGGAGTTGGAGGGCGTCACCCCCGCCGAGGAAGCCCCGCCCGGGGTTTATGAATGATCAGGTGGAATGATCAGGTGGTTCGCGCAGGACCCCTCCGAGCCCGGGCTGGACTGCGCCCGGCCTCACCTCCCCGTTCGTGCCTCACGGGGAGGATCAATAACCTTCGATGAAAAGGGAGGGGTTTGCGTCGCGGGTTTTGCGTCGCAGGTTATATGGCGTGGGTAGAGATTATTGATCCTCCCCACAAGCGTAAGCGCAGTGGGGAGGTGCCGAAACTTGCAGCCAAGGGCTGCAATTGAGGCGGAGGGGTCCTCTCATCAACCCGAAGACTTACGCCCTTCACCGCAAAAAGGGATTGCCCCTTTTTTCCTCCCCCACCGTCGTCCGCGGTCCGTGGCCGGGAAAGATGATCGTCTCGTCGGGCAACTCCTTGACGCGCTGTAGCGATCGCCTCATCGCCTGCGGATCGCTGCCCGGAAGATCCACTCTTCCCACGCTCCCCTTGAACACCACGTCGCCGCCGAAGAAGAGGTCGTATTCTTGGAGGTAAAAGGCCACGGAGCCCGGACTGTGGCCGGGAAGTAACATCACCTTCGCTTTGAGCTCTCCGACGTTGACGACGTCCCCCTCTTCGACGTACTTTTCAACCACGGGCAATGGCTCGATTCGAAATCCGAACATCAATCCCTGTTGGACGGCGGCGTCGTACACCGGCTGCTCCGCCGGGTGTAGCAAGATCGGGACGTCGCGCAGCTCTTTGAGCTCGTTGAGACCGGCCACGTGATCGATATGGGCGTGGGTCTGCCAGACCTCGGTGAGCGTCCAGGAGCGCCCTTCGATGGCCTCCACCAACGCTGCGCTATCACCGCCGGCGTCGATGATCACCGCTTCGCCGCTCTTCTTGCAGCCCAACACGTAGATCGACGTTTGAATCGGACCCACCACCTTGGACAACACGCATAGATTGTCGTGCTCGATTTCGACGTTCATAAAAACCTCGTTGTTGCTCAGTCACTCCACCTACCCCAACCCCCAATACCAATACCCGGCACCCAACACCAAGCACCCATTACCCAACACCCATTACCCAACACCCA
>SLPW01000554.1 GCA_007131755.1 Myxococcales bacterium
CGACTCCGATGCGAGATTTGAACCACTGGCGGTCGGCGGTGACCAGACTGACCATGGCAATGGGCGTCTGGCAGATATGGCTGGCCAGCCGGGTGATTTCGTCGAATTCGGCTTCCTGCGGCGTGTCGAGAATGTCGTAGGCGTCGAGTGTGGCGATCCTCTTGGCGTCACCGGGATGAGTCGGGCGTTTCATCGTAGTGCTCGGTGTTCATGGGTTGGCTCACTGAGGAAATTGCAGGATTGGCAGACCACTGGTCACCCTGTCTGCGTTCTCCCGGGCAACGCATGAGGTGACACCGAAATTCTGTGGTGGAGAAAGTTGTCGAATTTCGCTCAATCTAGCCGCTACTACGCCGAGTTGCCGACGATATAATCGAGCTCAGAGGTAAATCGAGTGAGGATGTCGCTCCAGTGGAAGTGGCGAGCCCGTTGAGCTGCTCCATTTGCGAGGCGGCGACGCTCCACGTCATCGATGAGCAATTCGAGAGCGGCGTCGGCGAGCTGTTCGGGATCGTCGGGAGCGACGAGGAGGCCACTTTCGCCGTCCTCGACGAGGGTGCGGGTTCCCGGGGCGCGGGCGCCGATGACGGGGAGACCACAGGCCATGGCCTCCAGGGTGACGTTTCCGAAGGTGTCCGTCGTCGAGGGATAGACGAAGAGATCGGAGCTGGCGTAGACGCAGGCGAGTTCTTGGTGGTCGAGAAACCCCGTGAAGACGGCCCGGGGAAGCTTCTTTCGCAACCAGCCCGCCTGGGCGCCGTCTCCGGCGACGACGCAACGAAAGTCGACGGAGGATTGCTCCAATCTGCGCAGGGCCTTCACCAGGGTGCGAAGCCCCTTTTCCCATACGATTCGCGCACAGAAGAGGACGACCTTGTCTTCAGGTGACAGGCCGTGCTCGCGGCGCCATTGCATGCAGCGCCGGCCGGGATGGAAGCAGTCGCGATCGATTCCTCGAGCCAGCACGGAATAGTTTGGAAGGATGCCGCGCTGGACCAATTCCTCGCCGAGATGGGCGGTCGGAACGTAAACGGCGTCGAAGTGTCCATAGAATCGCCGAGTCAGAAACCAGGCCAGCGGGGTGAGGGTGGAGGGAAGGGGGCCCCAGTATTTCAGGTAGGTGGCAAAATTGGTGTGATAGGTGCTGGTGAGAGCGAGCTGGCGTGATTGGGCGTAGCGAACGGCCATCAGCCCCGTAGGGTCGGGGGTGGCGACGTGGATAAGCTGGGGATCGAAGCGCTCCAGGGCGCGTCGCGCTTTGCCGACGAGTCCCATGGCGAGGCGATAGCCCTGGATTGGCAAGCCGATGGAGGGAACGGGCACCAGGTTGTGGACCGGCAACAGCGCCGGATGATCTCCATCTGGGGCGAGGATGAGCACCTCTGCGCCTCGTCGACGTAAGGCGTCCACGATGCGGTGCAGAGTCTTTGTCGAGCCGTCGGAGACGTTGACGTAATTCCCCGCTGCCAGCGCCACGCGTTCCAGGTGGGCAAATCCCTGGTCCAGAGCAAGTGCCCGGTGATGATGACGCCGCATAATAAACCTCGTGTTTATGTTGTATCCCGCGGGGTTGTCATCGTCGGTTCAGAGGAACTTCACACCCTGTGATCGTCGCTGACGGCTCGCGCCCTGGATTCGCATCCGGGAATTCCCGACGGGATTCGATTCGCATGGCGAACGGGAAGAGACCCGGCTCGAGAAACCGAAGAGTCCCCCCGAAGACATGACAAGACCCTGGACCGTTGAAAATTTGCACCACCGAGAGGCCTTCAAGGCGTCGGCCCGTGGGGGCGGGGCGTTATGATCGGCAATGGGCGAGTTCGAATCCTGGTGTTGGCCATCCTGATCGTCACCGGGATTGTGGCTGCCGTGGCGGCTCCGCTGGAGGTGTGGAGTCAGAACCTGATCGAAGCCGATCTGTGGAGATCGCCGACGGGTGTGGTCATCTTCATATTGCTGTACGTGGCGTGGAATTTCGTCTTTCCTCCGGCACCGCTGCAGTTGTTGGCGGGCCTGCATTATGGGCTGGCAGGGGGGCTGGCGACGATCGTCATCGGCACCAGCCTGGCCAATATCATCAGTCATGGGGTGGGGCGGGTGCTGGGGCGTGAATGGGTGGCCCATCAGGTCAAGTCCAGTGATCGGCTAGCAGCGCTGGAGACGGCCATCGACAGAATGGGTTGGAAGGCCGTGGCGCTTTTGCGGTTGAGCAATTTGATCCCATCCAATCTGGCGAACCTCGTGATGGGGGCGACGCCCTTGCAGTTGTCGACCATTCTATGGGCCAGCATCGTTGGATCGCTTCCGGGATGGGCGCTGATGCTGGGGTTCGGCCACAAAGGGCGATTGATAATTGATTCCGGAGCGGAGTCGTCACTGTCCTGGGGATTTTACGCCCTGGCCGGAGTGGCGGCATTGGTACTGTTGGCGGCGATCGGAAGGCGGTCCTACCGGATTCTGGAGGAGACGGCGGACGGCGGGTGATGGGTGAACGGCGGGTGATGGGTGGAGGGCAGGTGGTAGGTGAAAGGCGGGTAGTGGGTGGACGGCGGGTAATGGGTGGACGGCAGGTGGTAGGTGAACGGCGGGTGGTAGGTGAACGGCGGGTGGTAGGTGGACGGCGGGTGGTAGGTGGACGGCGGGTGATGGGTGGACGGTGGGTGATTGGTGGTAGTGGCTGGTTGGCGCGAGCTTGAACTACAGGGGGGATGATGATTCGTCATTGGGTGAGGTGGCGGTGGATTGTGGTGTTGGGTGTGGTTTGGGGTCTGGGGTGTGCGCCGACGGTCGAGGTCATCACCGAGGCTGCGGTAGAGCCGGCGGTGGCGACGGGACTAGAGGAATTGACGGAGGAGGAGAATAAGGCGCGACTAAACGAGTTGTTGGAATTAGAGGGAATGCAGACCACTGGCGAGCATCTGGGGCGGGGATTGACCGTGGGGGCCGTCTCGGGGATGGGGGAAGTGGCCGAGGATCTGGCGGCCCTCGATCTGGAGGGGCAGGCGGCGTCGATGCTTCAAATGATGGCAGGGCAAATGGAAGAGGAGGTGGGACCGGCGCTGGAGATGATCGCGGCGTCGATGACCCGAGCGGTGTTGGAGGAGATTGGAAGCCCCCAGAATCGTGCCCGAACTGCGGCGATTGCCGTAGAGGTGACAAATGCGTTGATGACGGCCATCGCCGCCGGACTTCGCGGTGAACTGGGGCCGGCTGTGCGCGATATGCTCGTCGACGATGTGGGTCCGGCCCTGGAGGTGGTGTTGGAGGAGCATATCGGGCCCGGGATCACGGCCATATTGGACGACGACTTCAACGCCGCCATTGGCGAGACGGCGCGTGTGATCTCCAGGGAGGTCACCATTGGTGTCAGCGAGGGGTTGGAGGTCATCGAGGATGTCGATCCCGATGATGAGACGTTGGTGGAGAGACTGGCTCGCAATCTCGTGGAGGCAGCGGACGCTCTGGGCTGGATATTCTGGGTGCTGGTGGTGGTGGGGGTGGCCCTGGTGGTGGTGTTGATCGGTTGGGCGACGCGGCTGATATTTCAGGCCCGAGACGTCAAACGAAAGACCGATCTGCGCGAAGAGTCCATCGTGCGGCTGGCGCAGGTGCTCCAGCGGATGGAGCGAGGGAGTCCCGAGTCGCAGGACTTGTACTCTCAGATCTCAAAAGAGATGGAGGATGAGGACGAGGATTGACGCCCCCCCCGGAGCGTCAATCCTGTAAGTCGTCGCGCTCGCGTGCGGCGGCCTTTCTCCAAGCGCCGCTTCGAAAGCGGAGCAGGAGTATGGGCGAGAGGACCATGATCTCCACCACGAGGGCCAGCCAGGCTCCGACGGCACCACCGTCGAGGACGACACCGAAAAGGTAGGCGCATGGCAGAAGGATGGTCCAGGCCGTGGTGATGCCGGCGAACATGGTAAAACGGGTATCACCCGTACCCTTGAGGACCTGACTGGTCACCATGACCGTGGCGTCACTCAACTGGAAGAAGGCAGCCACGATCAGGAGCTTGCCGGCCAGCGCCGCCGTCGCCACATCGGCGGTGAAGACGGCGGTGATGGAGTCGTGAAAGAGCACGAACCCCACGCCCATTGCGCCCATAAATGCCAGGGCCACCGCCATCGCCGCGACCAGGGTGTCTTTGACCTCATCGTCGCGCCTGGCGCCGACGCGCTGGCCGGCGATGATGGACGCCGCCTGCGCGACGCCATATCCGGGAAGAAAGCTGACGCTGACGACCTTCAGCGCGATCTGGTGCGCTGCAAGCTCGGTGGTACCCATCCTGGCGAGCATGGCGGTGAACACACCCCAGGCCATCACGCCCACCAGGCTATGGATACCCATGGGCAGCCCCAGCCGGAGAACGGCGGGGGCGACGTCCTGAAGGGCGCGACGGCTGCGAGCCCAGGCCGCCACCAGACCTCCTCTGATTCGACCTCGGAAGAAGTGAATGAGCGCCGCCGCCATCCCGACGAATTGGGCGATGATCGTCGCCACCGCCGCCCCCTCCACGCCCATGGCCGGGAAGGGGCCGACCCCGAAGATCAATAAGGGGTCGAGGATGAGGTTCACCGAATGAGCGACGATGTTGAGGATCATCGGAGTTCGGGTATCACCCATCCCCTGGTAGTGGTTGCAGATCACCAGGGTTGCAAGCCACAATCCCGCTCCGAGGGCGCGAATCTTGAAATAATCCCCGGCCATGGCCCGCACATGGGACTCGCCGCCCATGACCTGGAAGAGCAGTGCCTCCAGTGGGACCAGGGCGAGTACGAAGAGGGCAAAGGGGATAACGAGCAGCAGAC
This sequence comes from Myxococcales bacterium, assembly GCA_007131755.1. GTDB lineage: Bacteria > Myxococcota_A > Bradymonadia > Bradymonadales > Bradymonadaceae > SLJM01. The sequence goes on from SLPW01000554.1 coordinate 4,809, forward strand.
CGGCTACGGCACTGTCCACAGCGCGTCGCAGCTTCTCGGCTCCCTTGGCTTGAGAGGTCACGACGGTCACCCCCTGGAGGGTGCCGAGAAAGAAGCTATTGATGATGAACAACACCGTCGTCGCCAGGCCCACGGCGGCCAGTTCGGCCGTGCCCAGCCATCCCACGAAGACAGTGTCCGCCAGGTCCATCGCCGTATAGGACAGCATGCTGAGGACGATGGGCCAGGATAGATGGACCACTTCCCCGGCGTCTTCTCGCCACTTCTTCGTTTTTTTCTTCCAGCTTTTGCGCCAACTCATGGCACGCCTCGTCGGGTTAGACGATGAACCCGGGGCCCGGCAAGAAAAGCCAAAAGCCGCAGGCTCGAGAGCTGCGGCTTCGTCAGTTCAGCGATATCTGATTCGACGCTAGAACATGCGATCCGCAGACCGATCACCGAAAATGACCTGTCGGGCTCCGGGAAAGGGAACCTTCCGGGTCATTGCGATATTTGTTCGGTCTGTTCGCATTGTTTTCTCTTCGTCGAATCGATCGCGTTTCGTCGATCCTCAGGGGAGCATCGACAGATTCATCGAAACCAGATTGCGCGGGGCGTGTCAAGTGGGATCTGGGACCCCTCCCCGGCATGACAGGGGAGGGGCCGAAGCGAAGCGGAGGCGGAGGGGCGAAGTTTTCACCGGTGTTCGTTGCGCTTGTCGAGGATTCTCGCCAGCTTTCGACGCAACTTGTTGACTGCGCCGGTGGCGGAGCGTTGGACGTCGGCGTCGTTGTGGGTGACGGCGACGGGGTCGAGGCCGCGCAGGCGGGCCTCGATTGCGCAGCGATGGTCGTCGGATCCGCCTTTGTCGGCGTTTTCGTCTCGAATATGGACCTCGACGCGGGTGAGATCGTTGCGAAATCGGTTGAGTTTATCGCTGACGAGGTCTTCGATGATGGACTCGAGGCGCTCGTCGCCTTTGACGCTGCTGTCGGTGTTGACCTGGATTTTCATGAGGACTCCTTTGAGAGAAGGGATGATGAAGGGTCTGGCTTTGCGCAGCGCAGAGTTAATTACGAGAGAGGAAAAGTCTAGTGGCGCCCGACAGAAGTTTTGAACCATTCTTCGCCGGTTCTGAGCAACGATCTCTTTGTCGTCTATATTCGACGACTTCGGCCTCGTCGCTCAGTCCTCGCCGAATAAGGCACGGAACTCCCGCCGAGCACCACCAACC
>SLPW01000346.1 GCA_007131755.1 Myxococcales bacterium
CGGAAGCAATTTCCACGTCGTCGTCGAGGAGTATACCGGCTCCGGAAAGCGACCTGCCAGAAAGCGAGTCCTCCCGGCGGAACTCTTCGCCTGGTCCGCCTCTTCCGAAGAGGCTCTCGTCAATACCCTGAGCGCCGGCATCGACGATCTCGGTGACCTTTCCGTCCAACCCGGGGACAGGCGCAAGCTTCTGTCCTATCTGGCCCACCGTTCGCAGCAGGGCTTCGACGCCGGTGACGCACATCGCTTGAGCTTCGCCGCCGGCGACCTCGATGAATTGTGCACCAATCTGGAACGCGCCATCGATCGCATCGAAGACGGCGAATTCGAACTCCCCGGCGGCGTCGTCTACCGAAACCAGACCCGAAGCAATGGCGACGTGGGACTGCTCTTTCCCGGCCAGGGAAGCCAATACGTCTCCATGGGTGCCGAGTTGGCCATCCATTTCGAGGCCGCCCGAAAGGTCTGGGACGAGGCCGCAGATCTGGACTTCGACGTCTCGAGCCTCGTCTTTCCCCCGCCGGCCTTCGACGACGAAACCCGAAAGGCGCAACGCCGGGCGTTGACGGCCACTCAGTGGGCCCAGCCCGCCATCGGCGCCGACAGCGCCGCAAAATGGGCGCTCCTCGACCGTCTGGGCGTCGAGCCCGCTGCCGTCGCCGGCCATTCCTATGGCGAAATCACCGCCCTCTTCGCCGCCGGCGCCTTCGACCAAGAGACCATGCTCGAAGTGGCCCGCCGCCGCGGAGAGCTCATGGCCGAGGCCAGCGAGTCCACCGACGGCGCCATGACCGCCGTTCGCGCCGACGCCGACACCGTCGCGGAGATCCTCGACGGAGACGACGTCGCCGTCGCCGTCGCCAACGACAACGGCCCCCACCAGGTCGTCATCTCCGGCCCCACCGAAGCCGTCAAAGCCGCCGAAGAACGACTCAGCGCCGAAGGCCTCGCCATTACGCGCCTTCCCGTGGACACCGCCTTTCACTCCTCCGTCGTCGCCGACGCCACCGGCCCCTTCGAAGAATTCCTCAACAGCGTCGACATCGCCGACCCCAAGACGGCGGTCTACGCCAATACCACGGCCGCCCCCTACGACGCCGGTGCCGACGCCATTCGCGCCACATTGACCTCCCAGATCGAAAGCCCCGTGCGCTTCGCCGACATGGTCGCCCGAATGCAGGCCGACGGCGTCGACACCTTCATCGAGGTCGGCCCCGGCGACGTCCTCACCGGACTCACCACTCGCTGCCTCACCAGCACCGACGCCCACACCGTGGCCATCGACCGCCGGGGAGCCTCCGACGTTCGCACCTTCTTTTCGGCCCTGGCAACATTGAGCGCCCTCGGCGTGGAACTCGATTTCTCGGCGCTCTGGGAAGGCTACGCCAGCCCAGAAGATCCCCGCACGCGGGAACCCTCCAAATTTTCGGTCACCATCAACGGCGCCAACGTCGACCGGCCCTACCCCCCGCCCGAAGGGCCCGAGGCCGTCCCGGCGCCGAACCCTACATCAACTCTCAACGGATCTTCTCCACAGGGATCTGCGACTCTCAACGGAAAAGCCCCCGATCACGGAGCATTTATGAGCGACTCCAATAGCTACTCCAACGGAAGAGCGCCCCAGACAAACGGCGCGGCCCCTTCGGCCCACAGCGCAACGCCACGAGCGGCCGAGCAGACTCCGGCCGCGCAGCCCTCTGTCCCAAGCAGCCCCGAGAGCGCCCGAGCCTTCACCGAATACCAGCGCTCTCTTGCCGAGAGCCATCAGGCTTATCTGCGCATGATGGAGGAGTCCGTCTCCAAGGCCCAGATGGCCTATATGCAGGCCATGGAGGCGTCCTTTCGGCAGTGGTGTGGTGGTGATGGCGATCATAGCCGACCCAACGCCCCCTCCGACCGCTCGCAAACTACGCTCGCGGCCACCTCCCCCCCAACTGGGAGGGTCTCCGCGGGTCGAGCAAACGGCATTGGTGGGTTAAACAGCGGGGGAAACACCTCGAAACCCTTCCCCGTTAGGGGCGGGGTACCCGCGTCAGCGGGTCGGGCCGGAGGCGCAGTTCAGCCGCAGGTCGATGGGGGCGTACAGCAACCACCCAAACCCTTCCCCGTTAGGGGCGGGGTACCCGCGTCAGCGGGTCGGGCCGGAGGCGCAGTTCAGCCGCAGGTCGATGGGGGCGTCGAGCAACCACCGATCTCCAAAATATTCCTCGACGTCACCGCCCAAAAAACGGGCTATCCCGCCGACATGCTCGACGATTCCATGGCCCTCGAAGCCGACCTCGGCATCGACTCCATCAAACGCGTCGAGATCTTGTCCGCCGTCCAGGAACAGGTCCCCTCGCTGCCCGAACTCGACCCCGGCGAGATGGCCTCGCTGAAGACGGTGGGCGAAATCGTGGATTATCTGGAGGGCACTGGCGATCATGGCCTGCCCGACGCCCCCTCCGACCGCTCGCAGACTACGCTCGCGGCCACCTCCCCCCCAACGGGGAGGGTCTCCGTGGGTCGAGCAAACGCTCTTGGCGGGTTAAACGGTGGGGGAAACACCTCGAAACCCTTCCCCGTTGGGGGGGAAGTGGCCCGGCACTCAGCGCCGTCCGCTGAGTGCCGGGTCGATGGGGGCGTCCAGCAACCACCGATCGCACAGACATTCCTCCAAATCACCGCCCAAAAAACGGGCTATCCCGCCGACATGCTCGACGACTCCATGGCCCTCGAAGCCGACCTGGGCATCGACTCCATCAAACGCGTCGAAATCTTGTCGGCCGTCCAGGAAAAGGTCCCCTCACTGCCCGAACTCGACCCCAACGAGATGGCGTCCCTGAAGACGGTGGGAGAAATCGTCGACTACCTCGAATCCTTCCCCGCAGGCGGGCAAGCAACCGAGCAATCTCCCCCCACCGGAGGTGATCGCCTGGGAAAGCGTAAAGCCGCCAGGCCCGCTCGCTTCGAGCCGGGCCTGGCGGCAGCAAAGCCTGCCGGAATCAACGGCCTCACCCCTTCCGAGGTGACCATCGTCGACGATGGCACCGGTGTGGGTGCAGCGCTGAGCCGCGAACTCGCAAGCCGGGGCTACCTCACCTCTCTCGTCGACGACGTCGACGGCGACAATCCCCCGTCGCAGCTCATCGACCTGCGCGGCCTTCAAAACGTTGAAACTATCGACGAAGCTCTGCAGATTCAGCGAGGCGCCTTCCAGGCTGCCCGCACCATCTGTGACGACTCCGAGACCTTCGTCGTCGTCTTCGATACGGGCGGCCACTTCGGCTTCGGCGACGCCGACCCCGGTCAGCGTGCCTGGCTCGGCGGCCTCAGCGCCCTCGCCAAGACGGCCGCCCTGGAGTGGCCCGACGCCGAGGTGCAGGCCATCGATATCGCCACCGACGGTGTAGAGCCCGCCATCACGGCAGCGCGCATCGCCGACGAACTCACCGCCGGCGGCCCCGAAAAAGAGGTCGCCATCGACGCCGAGGGACGCCGCAGCACCGTGGTCGCCCGAAAGCACCCCTATCCCGAGCCCGAAGGGGCCCCGCAGATCACCGACGAAGACGTCGTCGTCGCCTCCGGCGGCGCCCGCGGCGTCACCGCCCGCTGCCTCATCGAGCTCGCCAGAGAGACGGGCTGCGCCATCGCCCTTCTGGGCCGCACTCCCCTCGAGGAAGAGCCCACCTACTGCAAAGGCGCCACAACGGACGCCGAACTCAAGCGAGCCATCATCGACGACGCCCGCTCCCGCGGCGAAATCCCGAACCCCGCCGACGTCGGAAAAAATGCAAAGGCCATCCTCAAACAGCGCGAAGTCCGCGCCACCCTGCACGCCATCAAAGATGCCGGCTCACCGGTGCGCTACATCACCGCCGACGTACGCGACCGCGAGGCCCTGGCCCGTGCCTTCGACGAAATCCACGAAGTATTCGGCCCCACCACCACAATCGTCCACGCCGCCGGCGTACTCGCCGACCGCCGTATCAAAGACAAGACGGACGACCAATTCGACTTCGTCTTCGACACCAAAGTCGATGGCCTGCGCGCACTGCTAGAAACCGCCCTCCCCGCCACGGAGGGGCCGCCGTCTGAACCCCTCCCCGCCACGGGGGGAGGTGGGCCCTGCGAGGCGTCTTCTGCCGAGCAGGGGTCGGAGGGGGCGTTCAGCAAGCTACCAACGTTGTCCATCTTCTCCTCCGTCGCCGCCCGCACCGGCAACACAGGCCAGGTCGACTACGCCATGGCCAACGAAACGCTCAACAAAGTGGCAGCTCAGCTCTCCCATGAAGGCATGCGCACCACCTCCCTTCAATGGGGTCCCTGGGACGGCGGAATGGTGGACGAAACGCTTCGAAAACACTTCGCAGCCCGCGGCGTTTCCCTTATCGGACTCCAAGAGGGCGCCCGCGCCTTCTGCGACGAGATGATCGCCGGCCACTGTGTCGAGGTCGTCCTCGGCGACGGACTCCCCGAGGCGACGGGCGGCATAAAAACGCGCATCTCCTTCGACTCCATCGCCTACCCGGAGCTTACGGGCCACACCATCGGCGACACCGTCGTCGTCCCCATGGCCCTCGTCGCCGAACTTTTCACCGGACTCGCCAGTGCATTGCGCCCCGACAACAACGGCCTGACGCTATCGGAGTTGCAGATGCTCCAGGGCATTCAACTCCCGGACTTCCAGGACCTCTCCACCAACGCCGGCTTCATCGCCACAGCGACGCCCACCAGCGACGACAGGGCAACCCTGGAACTCAAAGACGTAGAAGGCACGACCTACTACCGCGCCACGGCCCACTTCCAAGCCGACACCCCGGCGCCTCTCACAGTCCCCGAGACCCTCGAGGACTCCCGCTGGGACGTCGGCACTCTCTACTCCGAGCACCTCTTCCACGACGGCCCCTTCCGCGTCATCGAAGACACCCGGGGCATCGGCACCGACACCGCCCGCGCCACCATCGCCGCCACCAGCCCCCACGTCGCCCTCGACGCCGCACTCCAACTGGCCCTCGTCCAGGGCACAGCCGCCGCCGGACGCCCCAATCTCCCCACCCGCATTGAACAATATGCCGACTTCGGACTCGCCAACGCTGAGGGAGAACTCGAACTCCTGTGCGTAACCCGTAAGGTCACAGCCCACAAAACGGAGACCGACCTCGACGTCCTCGATACCCAGGGCGACGTCGTCGCCTCCCTACGCGGCCTGGAGATGTATTTCCACTAAACATCCCCCCACGGACGTCGCACCACACTTTCCGATTTCCGACTTCCGATTTCCGATTAATTTTCCCCTTTCTCCTTTTGCAGTTGTAGTTGTTTTCTCCCCCGATCTCCCAGCAACCCCCGACGCTCATGATCGCCATCATCTCCCAATCCTGCCTCTTCCCCCACTCCACTTCTCCACAGGCCCTGTGGAAAAACCTGTTGGAAGGTCGCGATCTCTTGAGCTCACCGGACCCGGAGCGCTGGCGCACAGACCCGGCCAAAGCCATGGAGCGCACCGGCTGGAACCACCCCGCAGGCTACGTCCACGGCTTCCATGAGGTCTTCGACCCCACAGCCTTCGAGCTCGACGCCGATCTGGTCCGCAGCCTCGATCCCCTCTTTCAATGGGTGCTTCATACGGCAAAGGAAGCCTATCTCCCCGTAAAGAAAGCAGATCGAGGGCGTCTGAACATCATCCTCGGAAACCTCTCCCTTCCCTCCGAGGGCCTGGCAAAGTGGACGGAAGCGGTGTGGACGGACCAGAAAAAACCACACCCCTTCAACCGATTCATGAGCGGTCTTCCCGCTCACCTCACGGCCAAAGCGCTGGGACGCGACGCCGACGCATTCAGCCTCGACGCCGCCTGCGCCTCCTCTCTCTACGCCATCGAGCTGGCCTGTGAAAAACTTCGCCAAAAACAGGCCGATATTGTCCTGGCCGGTGCCGTAAACCGCGCAGACCCCCTCTTTTTGCACATCGGATTTCAGGCCTTGCAGGCCCTCAGCCCCACTGGTCGAAGCCGCCCCTTTCACCGCGGCGCCGACGGATTGATCCCCACCGAAGGGGCCGCTTTCGTAGCTCTAAAGCGCCTGAAGGACGCCGTCGATGACGGCGATGAAATCCTCGGCGTCATCCACGCCACGGGACTGTCCAACGACGGCCGCTCCGACGGCCTCCTCGTCCCCGATGGCGAGGGCCAGGTTCGCGCCATCCGGGCCGCCTACGAGCGCGCACAACTGACCCCCGACGACGTCGGCTATATCGAATGCCACGCCACGGGAACCCCCGTGGGAGACGGCCGCGAGATCCGCAGTCTCACCGAGGCGCTCCAGCCCACTGGGGAGATCCCCATCGGCTCCCACAAATCCAATATGGGCCACTCCATCACCGCCGCCGGCATGGCGGGACTGTTGAAGATTCTGGGCGCCATGAAGCACGGCGTCATCCCGCCGACCATCCACTGCGACGAGCCCATCGACGAACTCTCTGGCAGCCCCTTTCGACTCGTCACCGAGGCCGAGCCCTGGGAAGAAGAACGAAAGGTGGCCGCCCTGTCGGCCTTCGGATTCGGCGGCAACAACAGCCACCTCATCGTCGAGAATTGGAACGGCGATTTCGGCTCCTATCCCGGCGCCGACGGCCGGCCCATGGCACCACCAAGGCGAATCCCGGACGTCGTCGTCGTCGGCATGGGCATCCAATCGGGCATCGCAAAGAGGGTCGATGAATTCCAACGCCATCTCCTCTCCGGCGGCACATCTGGCGACCAACCCCTCGACCACGTCGAAATCCCCACCGAGGGCCTGCGCTTTCCCCCTCGCGACCTGGCCGAAAGCCTGCCCCAGCAGGTGGCCATGCTCCGCGCTGCCATCGACGCCATGAACGACGTCGACGATACCGACTGGGATCGAAACCGCGTCGGCGTCTTTACGGGAATGCAGACCGACCCCGACATCGTGCGTCACGGACTGAGAGCCCGGCTCCAGGACCGCCCGAAGCTACAGGACGCCGTCGCCGCCCCCCTCACCTCGGCCGCCGTCGTGGGATCGCTCCCGAATATCGTGGCCAACCGCATCAACTCCCACTTCGACTTTCGGGGCTACTCCCTTTCCACGTCTGCCGAAGAACACTCCGGCGACGTCGCCCTACGCCGCGCCGTAGAGGCCATCCGACGCGGCGACTTGGACTGCGCCATCGTCGGTGCCGTGGAGATGGCCACGGCCACAGCACACGCCGAAGCTTCTACGGTTGACGAGGCACGTACCGACGCCGCCGTCTGCCTCGTGCTCACTCGCCAGGACCTGGCCGACGCCCAGGACCACACCGTACTCGCCAGCATCGACGACGCAGCCCAACTTGTGGGCACTACCGAAGGGGCCATTCGCCCCAGAGCCCCACGCGCCCACAGCGCCTCCGGCCTCCTTCAGATCGCCTCTGCCATCGCCCTGCCCGACTTCGCGCTACCTCGAAGCGGCCCGGCCACAGGAATTCGACGGAAGACCGTCGTCGAAACCACGGCCCTCGAGGCCTCGCCACGGACCACCACCTTTCGCCGTACCACCCGACCCGTGCTGGTCGACACACCGCGAATCCACCGCATCACCGAGGGCGACAAGACCGCCACCGTCGTCGCCACCACACAGGCCGAACTCGAGACCCACAAAGAGGCGTTTCGGGCATATCTCCGTGACGGCACTCCCCTGCCCCGAGGCGTACACCCGCTCGCCGAACCCCTGGGCGGCGAAGTGGCCCAGGTCTTCACCGGCGCTGCTGCCGCCTACCACGGCATGGGCCGCGCCCTCTGCCTGGGCTTTCCCCGGCTTGTCGACGACTTCGCCTCCCGCTTCGACGCCCTCCCCCGGGCCACGAGCTGGATGTTCCACCCCGACTCGTCGGCCCCACCCACACCGCTGGACAAGCTCTTCGCCTCCAGCGTACTCAGCCAACTTCACAGCGACTTCACCACCACCGTCGCCGGCATCGACTTCGACTGCGCCATCGGATTCAGCAGCGGTGAGACCAACGCCGTCTTCGCCACCGGCATCTGGCGAGACTTCGACGGCATGCTCACCGAGTTTGCCCAAAGCGGCATCTTCGACGAGCACCTGGGAGGCTCCTTCGACCTCCTCGACCAGATCTGGGCCGACGAACTGGACGGCGAAAAGGCCTCCTGGGAGACCTGGCGCGTCACGGGCCCCCTCGACGCCGTCGAGGCTCTCATCGACGAAGAACCGCTGGTCCATCTGCTCATCAAAAACGCCCCGGACGACGTCTCCATCGGCGGCCACAAAAAGGCCCTGCGCGACGTCATCAAAAAACTACCCCAGCACAACGCCGTTCATCTGGGCTACGATATCGCCGTCCACTGCGACGTCGTCGAGCATATTCGCGATCTCTGGATCGACGTCCACACCCGCAAGACCCATCCCTCGGACGTGCGCCTGTACAGCCACGCCCACCTCGACCATTTTGAGCCCACCGACGACTCCGTCGCCCAGGCGCTGTACGGCCAGGCCACGAAGACCGTCGACTTTCCGGCCCTCATCGAAAAGGCGTGGCGAGACGGCGTGCGCGTCTTCGTCGAACATGGCCCCCGCTCCACCCTGCGCCCCTGGATCGAAGAGATCCTGGCTGACCGCCCCCATCGCGTCGTCTCCCTCGATACGGGCAGCCCGGACTCCCTAAGACCCCTGGCCAATTCCCTGGCCGCCCTCGACAGCTTCGGCGTCCACGTCGACATCGAGGCCTACAACGCCCACATCGACGCCCACGCCCCCAGACAACGTGACGCGGGCCGCACCATCGCCATTTCCGCCCAACGCCCCCCGGTCCACCTCCCGGAGAACCCCGTGCACGACGACGTGACGATTTTGCCGAAGCCGCCGCAGCTTCCACCAGTGCGGGGAAACACCTCGAAACCCTTCCCCGTTGGCGGCGGGGTACCCGTGGAAGCGGGTCGTACCGAAGGCGCAGTGCAGCCGGAGGTCGATGGGGGCGTCGGGCAAGCTGCCAACCCCACCACCCATTACCCACCACCCAATACCCGCCTCCCAAACTACTTCCACCTCCAACAACAGGGCTTCCAACAATACCTCGATGCCGTCGCCGCCCACTCCCGGGTTCACGAAGAGTTTCTGGAGCAGATGGAGCGCAGTTGGCGCATATTCGGAAAAACCTCAGGCGCGTCGACACAGACGCCGTCCATCGCTGACCCACCCCGTGTCGAGCAACCGACGTCCGTCGTGAAAAGTAGAAGTAGATCGGAGATCGGAGATCGGAGATCGGAGAACCGAGAAGTGGAGACGCCTGCGGCGCCGTCGAGCACCCAACACCCACCACCCAATACCCAATACCCAATACCCAATACCCGCCGGCCGCTGTTCAGCCGGCGAGACCTCCTCACCCACGCCTCGGGCAATATCTCCGAGGTCTTCGGCCCCCTCTTCAAACGCCAGGACGACTTCCCTCGCCAGGTGCGCATGCCCGAGCCGCCCCTGCTTCTGGCCGACCGCGTCATGGACATCGACGCCGAGCCCGGCGTGGTCGGCACCGGCACGGTCTGGACCGAGACGGATATCACCCCCGACGCCTGGTATCTCTTTCGCGGCCACATCCCGCCGGGGGTGATGATCGAGGCCGGCCAGGCCGACCTCTTCCTCATCTCCTATATGGGCGCCGACTTCGAAAACGAAGGTGAGCGCATCTACCGCCTTCTGGGCTGCGAGCTCACCTACCACGGTGGCCTCCCGAAGGCCGGCGACACCCTCGAATACGATATCCACATTGATGGACACGCAAAACAGGGTGATATACGGCTATTCTTCTTCCACTACGACTGCCGCGTCGATGGCGAGGTTCGCCTTTCGGTCAGAAACGGCCAGGCAGGCTTCTTTACCGACGAGGAGCTCCACAACTCCATGGGCATCCTGTGGACCCCGGAGGACCACGATTTCCGAGACGACGTGCGCCTCGACCCGCCGCGCATAAGCCCCGAGCTCATCCCCCAGAAGATCGACGCCGACGATGTATTGAGCTTCGCCGACGGCGACGTCACAGAGGCCTTCGCTACGGGCTATGAGCGCCTTCGCTGTCACACCCGCACCCCCAACGTCCATCCCGGGCGAATGTGTCTTATCGGCGACGTGGAGGAGATCGATGTTGCCGGCGGCCCCGCCGGACGCGGCTATATGCGCACTCGCTACCAGATCGGCGACGACGCCTGGTTTTTCGACGGTCACTTCAAGGACGACCCCTGCATGCCGGGGACGCTCATGTTCGAGGGCGGCATGGAGGTCATGAGCCTCTATATGGTGGCTCTGGGCTTTACGCTCGATCGCGACGGCTGGCGCTTCGAGCCCGTCCCGGGCGTCCCCTACGACCTTCGCTGCCGCGGCCAGGCCATCCCCGCAAACGACGAATTGCTCTACGAGATCTTCGTCGAGGAGGTCATCGACGGCGACGAGCCCATTCTGGTGGCCGATATTCTGGCCACCGTCGACGGCCTGAAGGCATTTCACTGCCGCGGCATGCGCATCAGGCTCGTCCCCGACACTCCTCTCATCGAAGAACTCCTCGTAAATGGTGTACCCCAACGGGACCCACGAGCTCTTCGCCAGGACGACGTCCTTCACGACAAGCTCGCCATGCTATCCACGGCCATCGGCCCCGCCACGATGTGCATGGGCGAAAACTACGAACGCTTCGACGGCGCCCACCGCATGCCGCGCCTTCCCGGCGAACCCTTTCAATTCATGACCCGCGTCACCGACGCCGACGGCCGCCCCGGCCGTGCCGAACCCGGCGACTCCGTCACCGTCGAATACGAGATCCCCGCCGACGCCTGGTATTTCGACACCGGTGGCGAGCCCTTCATGCCCTCCGCCGTGCTCATGGAGGCCGCGCTGCAGCCCTGTGGCTGGCTCTCTCTATACTCCGGCGCCGTCTTGAAGAGCGACGAGCCGCTCTACTACCGAAACCTCGACGGCAAGGCCGTACTCCACGGCGAACTCACCCCCGAATCGGGCACACTCACAACTCGCACCACCCTCACCAAAAACGCCGCCTCCGGCGGCATGACCATTCAGTCCTTCGACCTCCAGTGCACCGTCGATGGCGAATTGGTCTACGAGCTGGAGACCACCTTCGGCTTCTTCCCCAGACGGGCCCTCGAAGATCAGGTGGGCCTTCCCGTCGATGACGCCGAACGCAGCCTTCTCGATGCCGAAGCGAACACCCACGTCGATCTCTCCAGCCCCCCCGATCCCGAACACCCAGAGCTGTGGCCCGACGACAAATTGCGCATGATCGACCGAATCTCCGGCCGCTGGGACGACGGCGACAAACTCCGCCTTCGCGCCGAAAAGGATATCGACCCCTCGGAGTGGTTTTTCAAAGCCCACTTCTTTCAAGATCCCGTCATGCCCGGCTCCCTGGGCGTAGAGGCCATGCTCCAGACGCTTCGCTACGCCCTCATCGACGCCGGCCACCACCGCCGCTTCGACGCCCCCCACTTCGAGCCCGTCGCCACCGGCGAAGAGGTGGAGTGGACCTATCGCGGCCAGGTGCTCCCCGAAAACAACGTGGTCACGGTGTTGTTGGAACTTGACGAGGTCACCGAGGACGCGGAGAGGACCGTAACACACGCTGAGGCTTCCTTGTGGGTGGACGGACTCAAGATCTACGCCGCAAAACTCGCAATGGCGATCAGTAGCCCGAAGAACCCCTCCCCAGCCGGGGCACCCGCGTAGCGGGTCGTGGGAGGTGGGCTCAGGCCGGGGCAACCGGCCGATTGGGCTCGGAGGGGTCCCCCAGAAAACCAAAAACTTTCGCCCTTAACAAAAATATGCTTCAATGGCCGCGCCGCTGAGAATTCCCCGACACCGAGCACGGCGATGAGCGACGAGAAAGACAACGAGAATGGCGAAAAAAAAGGCCGGGAACTGCGCAGACGACGAAGCGAAGAAACCCATCAGGCCATGACCTATCAGCTCGAATACGTCGTCGAAGAGCAGGGCATGGATCTGATGTTTCTGGCCGACGCCTCGGGCATCCTCATCACCTACGCCGGCGATGAGTCCGTCGCCGAACTCTTCGCCGCCCATGCTCCGGCGATCGCCGCCGGCCTGGAGTTGGACGACGAACTCTTCGTCGCCATCCCCGGCCTGGAGCCCGAGAATATCCTCTGCGAATCCATCAGCCTCGACGACATCCCCATGTATCTGGGCGCCGTCATGGATCCCCACCCCGACCACGCCCGGGCCTTTGAGCGCGCGCGCACCGGCATTCAGCGCATCTACTACACCACCAGCGAGTTGGCGGGAAAAAAGGACGACTGATTATTGGTCGTTCGCAAACTCCTCCCACCGATCCAACAACTGCCGCTCCTCCAACAAATCGAGCCCCACCGTCCACGGGTGCTCCGCGTCCGCTTCGATCCACTCCCACACATCGCGCGCCGACTCCTCGATCGGCCGACACTCGAGCCCCGCCGCGTAGGCCTTGCTCGAATCCACGGCGAAGATCCCGGCCTTACGATCTTTGGCCTCCGGATTCCACAGCGGCATCTTCGAAGGCTCGTCGATCTCGGTAGCCTCCATAAATTTGCGACTCACCCACATAAACTCCGCATCCGAACCGGTGGCCCGCCGACAGGCCTCGAGCATCTCCTCAAAGCTCATCACCGGTCCCGTGGCATTGAAAATCCCCTTTCGCCCCTTCTCAATACTGGCCACCATCCACGTTGCCAGATCCCGGGCGTCCAGAAGCTGCACCTTCGCCCCCGGATCTTCCGGCGCCAGCACCTCTCCACCCCTTCCCACCCGGCTGACCCAATAGGTAAAGCGATCCGTCGCATCCCAGGGCCCACAGATCACCCCGGGCCGCACGATGAATACGTCGTGATCAAAGGCCGCCGTCACCCGCGCTTCGCACTCCGTCTTCAGCGGCCCGTAGGTCGACCGATTGAGCTCCTCCAACTCCGGATCTTCCAGGGTCTTTAGATACCCTCTCTCGTCGATCCCCTCCTTCGACAACTCCCGATACACCGCCGTCGTCGACACGAAGACGTAGCGACCGACCTTCCCCTTCAGATGTTTCGCCGAGATATCCACATCCTTCGGGATATACCCACAGGTATCGACCACCACGTCCCAGCTCCCATCGAGCTTCTCAATATCGGTGCGCCGATCCCCGAAGACCTCCTCCACCCCCTCGAAGAGCCCGGGATTGGTCTTCCCCCGATGAAAGAGCGTCACCTCATGCCCCGCCCCCAGCGCCGCCGCCACGAAATGCCTTCCCACGAATTGCGTCCCACCAATGACCAGAATCTTCATTTGCCTTTCCTCGCTTCGGATACTCCCAGTGCCTCAACACGAGTAGTAGCATCGACACCTCAATCGACAAGGCCCACACATACGACGACCCGGGAGCGCGGTCCTGCCAGGCCGCAGCCGCGAGCGACGTCGGGGTCAAGCTGTTCGACCCCACGGCGCTCGCTGACTCGACGCACATGAGGAAGCCGAATGCAGTCCTCATTCGTCTCCAACGATAGAATGAGGCTCTCTCCATCCCCCGTCCGTGACGCATCACTCCATCCGCGATAACACCTAAACGACCATCCAGTGCTACTCGTGGAGAATGTTCATCTCGCCAGCTAGCACTCTTATGGAGTCGTAGATAGAGCTATTGTTCGGACTTCCGAAGGATTCGTGGTGGAGGTTTGTAGCTGGCCGGGAATCCGTCTTTTTCGAGCACTCCGATTCTATTGTTCCGGATTGAAGATTCCGAGCAACCTGGAGATCGTGAATCCGGAAAGTGAAGATCATTTGCGTCGGCTCTTGTCTTCGACGGAGGAGGAGGAGGAGATTCAGGAGGCATTTGAGGTCTTTCCCGAACGCGGTCGCAGCCGGCTGCCGGAAATCGTCACCTCCGATACATTTCAACGCTTAAGAGAACTTCTGGGTACGCGTCTGTTGGTCATTGCACCGGAGAGAACGCTGCGAGAATTTGACCGCTACGAGGTAGACAGGTTCCGAGAGGGATTAGCTCTCAGTGACAGGCCGGTTGTGCTTGAGCAATTGCTCGAGTTGTGGCGTAGCAGCGAGTTCGACTCGACACTGGAACGCAAGGTGTTTCGACATCTTCGGTACCTGATGCATCCGAAGTTGCTTCTCGACGAGCTACGAGATTGCGGGGAGAAGAGATTGGAGCGCATTGCTGATATGGCGCCGGATTACTTCGAGGACTTTCTACGAAAACGTCTGCAGACGAGCACATGGCCAGAGGAGTTGCGAGCGGAGCAGTACTGGTCTCACTGGACTGGACCCGCGATAAGGATCCGCGTGTTCCCCTGGCGATGGGCAGTCTGCTGGCAGCGACCCGTGAAGCCGAATTGGACGTAAGGGGGTTGACGTATCCGGTCAACGATCCGGCGTTCGAGCTCGATAAGGTGGGAGCTGACATCGAGGCGATACTAACGGAGGAACCCAACTTCGACGTGGCGTTCGGCGTCTACGTCTGGAATGAACAAGCTTTTCAATACCTGGGACGAATGCTGCGTCTCCGTCATCCTGAGCGGCGTATCATCCTCGGAGGGCCGCAGATCTCTTATAGTGGGCCGGGGCTCGAGGAGCGCTATCCCTTCGCCACGGCTTTTGTGCGCGGCTACGGCGAATCCGCGTTGGTCGAGATTCTGTCGAAGGAGGGGCAGCCCCTAATCAAAGGGGTTCACTGGGCGGGGTGCAAAGACCGCTGTCAGCAAGCGAAGGTCGATCTGGAGGCTATTCCGTCACCGTTCTTGATGGGGCTCATCGACGTATCCGGGCAGCAGTTCGTGCGATGGGAGGCGAAACGGGGTTGTAGTTTTCGGTGTGCGTTCTGCCAGCACCGGGAAGCGGGAAGCCAGCTTCGTCGGCGCGAGCTGGATCGACGCCGCCTTCTGGACGAGATCGAGATATTTTGCCGCAGCGGTGTCGAGGATATCGCCGTCCTCGATCCAATCTTCAATCAGGGTCCGGACTACCTCGAGATCCTCGATACATTCGTCGGCCATCAATTCGATGGTCGGTTGTCGCTACAGTGCCGCTTCGAACTGGTCGACGAATCCTTCCTGGAACTGGTCTCCGAATTGAACTGCACGCTCGAATTCGGCCTCCAGACCATTCACCGCGATGAGGGAAAAGCAGTTCGCCGGCCGAACCATATGCCGAAGGTCGAGGAGGTCATCGAGAAACTCCATCGTCTCGGTATTCACTTCGAGGTGTCGCTCATCTTTGGCCTTCCGCGACAGACCCTCAATTCCTTCGAACAAAGCGTTGCCTTCTGCCTCGATAGCTCCGTACCGGTCATCAAGGCATTTCCGCTCATGTTACTCCGAGGCACTCATCTGGAGCGCCAACGAGACCGATGGAATCTGGTCGAGAGCGACGATCCCATTCCGATGGTCATCGAAAGCGATAGCTATAGCCACGCAGAGTGGAAGCGTATGGCTGCGCTCTCGGCGGCATTAAAGGACACCGAGGGAAGCCATCCCACCTCCTTCGCCGATCTTCGGAAGAAGGCCGATGAGCATGCACCGGATCCCCGCCGTTGGTCGCCCGACGCACTGCCACAATGGGCTGAAACATCTGTTTTTGCATGAAGACAACCTCTCTTGAGCGTCTGGCAACTGAGCAATCACAGATAATTCGATTTCCGGGGAAGGGCATATGATAAAAGCACCAGCAACCAGAACAAACTCACCACATCGACAGCGATCACGAGAACAGGCCGACAATTACGAAGATTGCTTACACTCGGAACCAATTCATTCGCCGACACAGAAGAGTTCCGGCACAGAAAAAGAAGCAGGTTCGAGAACGACTCAACTCTGGGTTCGTCGACCCGTTGATGCAGCGGGATGGTGCTTCGCCGTCGATGGAAGCAACTTTGCTTATCGGCCGGACGGCACACCGGACCTGGGCCGGCTGCGTCGCGTAGTGTCGGAACTCCTGCGACTATTCAAGGGAGTAAAACCCGTCGTATTTTGTGACGCGAGCTTGAAAGATAAGCTACCGGAAGGGCAAAGGGCGGGTTACCAGCGCCTGATTCAGCACCCCGTCCCGCTCTTTTTCGAATGCCCTCGCGGCAAGACGGCGGATGAAATTCTCTTGCGATATGCACAGAATCGGCCGCGTTGTGTCGCCGTGTCCAACGATCGATTTCGGAAGCCCCAGGAGTTGATGCTACGCTTGGGGGTCCCATTACTGCGGGTGTACGTCGATGATTATGTTGTCCTGCCTCACGCAGAGATGACACTCTACGGCGACTCCGAACGACCGACGTCGCGACAGCTTCTGTCGGTTTGCTCGGTGTTGGATGGGCCCTCCCTCGCTGCGCTCCCTTGATAAGCTGACCGATATTGTTCCTGGGGGGCTTACTCACCCAGCGACTGGAGTTGCGTCACAAGATATTCTGCACGTTGATAGTCGCCGATATGACCGGCCAGAAAGTCGGGCAGCCCATCTCCCCTCTTTTTCAACCAGTGGCGCACGAAAGTAGCTGCTTTCTCGGCGCCGGAAAGCTCCTCGAAGATCGATCGTCGGCCATCGAGAATCGTGGCAATATCCTCGATATCCTGACTGAGTAACCAGTCGCCGTTGCCTCGGTCCTCGAACGCCTCGATCTTCGCCGCCATCAGATGTAGCGGCCGGAATGCTTCGATCGATTCCCCGGTGGGAAGACGGAAAACCCGGGCTTGTTCGAAACCTTCGCGGAACCACTTACTGTGAGAAAACCCCAGAATTTCCGGCTCCGTCGGCATCACGTCGATCACCAGCGAATCTTTACTCCATCGACAGATCGGCCCATTCTTCTGCTCGAGACTCTGGAAAAAGCCGATTTCCCGAAGGCGCGCCTCGAGAGACGAATACTCCGAGTATCCCGCCACCTCCACGACCAGATCCACGTCCTCCGTGGCACGAGCAGGCTTGGCCGCCGGATCATCGATGTGGAGTGAAACCGTAGCTCCGCCGAGAAATACGAATCTTTCATCGAGTTTTTCCAATTCGACCTGGGCCTGCCGAAGCATCGCGAAGTGGGGATTCATTGGAGCGCCTTCTTCAGTTCTTCTTTGGCCACTTTGCGTTCTCGGGCCGAACCGACGCGAAGGATGTCCGTCAGAGCGAGGAGTCGGTATAGTTCTTCATTCTCACCGCTGGCCACGAGCACCCCGGAGTGAAGCGGCTCGATCGCCTGGCCGCGGGCCGTGCCGTGGGGCGCTGGCCACACGAAGGGCTCATCTGCGCTGAGTTGGATTAACCCATCGAGCGTGGGTGCGTTCCAGCAGGTCGGAACGCCGCGCTGGAATCCCCCAGGCTCGGCGGCAAATGCGTAGCGAATTCCGTGGCTGAGAAACTCCAGCAGTTCCGGGTGTCGAACTCGACGACTGGACCTGTCAAAGAGGTGACTGGCCTCCGCTCTCTTGAGCGAACGAAATGCCTGGGAAGCGCTCATCCCCAATTGCGCGGCGAGTCGATCATAGGTCCACTCCTTGCGGTCGCGATTTGCCACCAGGGCCAGAAGGAGAAAGATGTCTTGAGGGCGAAGCAGGTTCATGGCTATTCCGTATTGTGGAATATGGAGCACCGATAAATAATAACACAATTCTGAGATATTCCAAATTCCGGAATCCAGAACACCATTCTGCGGGCTGGCAGCCCGCGCTCCCTCCCCAGTAGGCGCTCGCCAACCTTCTTCGATGCAAATACCAGACCTTCCCCAGCCCTCGGCGTAGCGCCAGCCAAACCGGCATATCCTTGACGCACAACGCTTTGCCGACTAGCAGACCGTGCGTTGGTTTGCATCAAGTGGGCGTCTCTTGACCACCGGACATAGCGCTATGACCAAGGCAGAAGAGAAGTTCGAAGAAGAGCAAGTCCAGAACCAGAAACAAGTATCGAGAGATTCTTCAGACTAGGGCAGTCCGCGCTCCCTCCCCACGAATTGACACCCCCCACCAATCCGAAATACCGTCCCGATGCACTTCACCCATGCACCCGGACGTCTCATGACTCGCCACCTCTTCGTCCCCTTTTTCCTCGCCAGTTGCCTGATCGCTTTGCCCGCCGACGCCCAGAGTTGGCGAAGCACCCTATATGGCGAGGACTGGGAGCCGCCCCAGGAGCGCGAGGCGCCACCGAGTTTCGAGACGGACAAGCTCATCCAGGACTTCTCCTATGCGGGCTATCGCCGCTCCGAGGTGGAGTTGCCCCGAGTGATGGGCCCCATCTTCGATGCCGTCGATGACTTCGGCGCCGACCCGACGGGCGACTCCGATACGACGTCGGCCATCCAGGACGCCATCGACGAGGCGGCCGACGCAGGAGGTGGTGTGGTCTACCTCCAGCCAGGAACCTATCGCGTCAGCCCTGGCGGCGACGCCCCGGCGGCCCTTCGGATCCGGGACAGCCGTGTGGTGTTGCGCGGCGCCGGGCCCGACCAGACCTTTATCTTAAACGACGAATGGGAGATGAATCGCACCGACATCATCCGCGTCGACTCCCCCGGCCAGAATTGGGGCAACGTCCCCGACGACAGCCCCGTCATCTCCATTGCCCAGGACTTGCTGTCTCCCACGAAGAAAATCCCCCTGGAGACCACAGACGGCCTGTCGCCGGGAGATTGGATCATCCTTCGCGCCGATACGGGACCGGACTTCGCCGAGGAGCATAATATGGGCGATCTATGGAGCGATCAGGGCCTGGGCGGCGGCGTGATGTTCAAGCGCCGCATCATGGCCATCGACGACGCCAACGATCTGATCACCATCGACGTCCCCACCCGCTACTATCTCAAAATGCGCGACGACGCCCGGGTTCATCTGGCCGGACCTCATATCGAAGAGGTGGGCCTCGAGGACTTCTCCATCGGCAATGTCGAACATCCCGACCACGGAGCCTCCAGCGGCTGGGGCACCGGCGATTACAACGAGTCGGGCACCCCGGCCAGCGACGTCCACGCCTCCTACGCCATTCGCCTGACCAGAACGCGCCACTCCTGGATTCGCAACGTCCACACCTATCGGCCCGACGAAAACAGCCTCAACGCCCATGTGCTCTCCAACGCCCTTCGCATCGGAAATTCCGTGGCCGTCACCGTCAAGGACTCCCACTTTCAGCGCGCCCTGTACGCCGGCGGCGGTGGAAACGCCTATATGGCGCGCATCACCAACTCCCAGGAGGTGCTGCTTCAGGACACCACCGTCGGTTATAACCGCCACGGCTTCGTCTTCTCCCACATGCAGACCTCGGGAAACGTCATCCATCGCGGCCAGGCCGAGCACACCGGATGGCGCGCCATCTCCGGCGGCGCCGGAAGCAGCGGCAGTGACCACCATATGTGGCTGAGCCAGTCCAACCTGGTCGACAACACCCAGCTTTATCGCGACTACTTCGCCGCCTACTATCGCGGCACCTGGGGAAGCAACCACGGCCACTCGGCGGTTCACTCCGTCTTCTGGAATCTGGAGGGCCTCGAATACCACTCGTCAAACAACTATATCGTCAACACCCAGCAGGCCCGCTACGGCTACGCCATCGGCACCCGTGGGCCAGCGCCCAATATCTCTACCTCCGGCTCGGCGTCCTGGAGCGGCGACACCTGGCGAACGGAGCCCGAGGATCATACCGAGGGCGAGGGGCAGGGAGACAGCCTGGAGCCCCGCTCGCTCTTTGAAGACCAGCTTCTTCGGCGAATGAATTCGCCGGCCCCCGAAGGACGGGTCGCCCCCCTTCAGATCCAGCCCTACGGTGGCACTTACACCGAGCCGCGCACCGTCCATATCGACACGGACACCCCGAGCGCTCAGATCTACTACACCCTCGACGGCTCGACCCCCGACGACGACGCCACGCTCTACGACGGCCCCTTCGAGCTATCGGAAGACGCCAACCTGCCTGCTGTGGCCTACGCCCACGGCCACGTCGAAAGCCCCCACGCAATCGCCCACTTTCGCTTCGTCGACGACCCCTGTCTGAGCATCACCGACGCCTGGCAGAGCACGCCGGCCCCCCTGGGACGAGGCCAATTCGAATTCTCCTTTAGCGCCACCCCCCAGCAAGATGAGATGAACGCCGTCATGGGCCTGTCCCACGGCGATGCCGCGCGCTACCAGGACCTGGCCGCCATCGCCCGCTTCAGCCCCGACGGAATCATCGATGCCCGAAACGGCGATGA
>SLPW01000491.1 GCA_007131755.1 Myxococcales bacterium
CCCTCATCGGCGCGCGAGGCCGACGAGATGACGACGCCCACGTTGGACGATATCGAACGAAGGATGCCGTCTGCGGGGAGCCGCCATATGGATTTTGACGAGATGCGCCACATGCAGGAGCAAGAGCGGCAAAGACGTATGCAGCGGTAGTCTCAGTCCGTAGCTTCCTCGCGCATGGTGACGACGTTGAGTTCGCCGTCGGGGCCATGGCGGTCGGGGATGAAGACGGTGAGATGCTCGTCGCCGCGGCGGAAGTTGGCCATTTCTCCCGGCATCTGTTGAAGCTCCGGGATATGGGGAACCAGGTCGCTGAGCCCCTGATCGACGTCGACGCGTTCCCATTGGCGGTTCGTCATGGCGCGATCGTAGAAGGAGGTGATCTCGTCGGGGGTGGAGAAGGGGCTGCGGAATTGGTTGAGGACGAAGGGCTCATCATCGCTGAGCGCTTCGAGGCGGTTGTCGCGCTGACATCCAATGCAGGCGGGTACTTCAGCATCGGCTCCTACGCCATGTGCGTCGGGATCGGAGATCTTATTTGCGTCGAAGTCCCCGTCGGACCAGGAGGAGACGACGGTGGTGTAGGAGCTTCCCGGCTCGCGATGAGCTTCGAGATAACGGAAGCCATCGATGCTGTCCTCATAGATTTCGCCGCCGATCTGAGAGGAGGGGGGCAGGTGGCGTTCACTGAGGTTGTGAATGTACTGAGCCAATTGTGCCGGGTCGTGAATCTCGTTGGATTGAGATTCGAGTTGCTCGCGAAACTCGTCGAATTCGGGGCTGTCGGGATCAACGGCGTTGAGAAGGCCGGCCATGGCGACGTGATCTTCGGTGATGGACAAAGGCACCATCTCGCCGCTAAGAAAGCCACTGGTCGTCTCGGCGAGTTCGTCCGTGGCGTCGGGTTTGTCGCTGCCCATGAGGCCGAACATCGACTCTTCGTAGACCCGCGAGTTGATGCCGGCACGTTCAAAGCGTGTCTGATAGTGCTCGAGCAATTGCTCCGGGGTCAGGCCCGATTCGCCGACGGCAAAATTGACGTGGTTTCCGTTGAAATCGTAGGGGCGCGGTTCGAGACCGGAGTCCTTGATGACCCGTTCGAAGTCGCCGTGTTTGTGGATGCTCAGTGGCTGAAGGTCGTATAGGTCGGCCTGAGCCTCGGAGATCTCGCCATCGTCGGAGACGACGAGGAAGACGGCGGCGATGGCGAAGATGAGGGCGCCGCTAAAGCCGAGCTTTAAGGTGACGATGCCGAGGTCTCGAGCGTTCATGGGAAAAGCTCCGTGGACATGCGCTAAACGGTGGACTCTGTGCACACAGAAAAAGAAATTCGATCCATCAGGGGCAGTCGTTGATATCGCTGATGCCGGAGCCGATATTGCTCCAGCCGAAGGCGACCATATCGTCGTAGGCGCTGGAGGTTCCCATCTCCAGGCGCACCAGGGCGAGCTGGAAGAGACGCTCCATGGGACGGGTGGGGGCCGAGGCGTTGTAGGCGGTCAGGGTCTCGGCCGAATAGGCCCGGTTATACAGACTGTGGTCGCTGCCGAATTGGGATTTGTCGATGCCGCCGACGATCCCGTAGCGGATTCCTGCGCCGAGCATGGGCCGTGAGCCGCTGCCGTCGAGAACGGCGGAAGCGATCGCCACCGGTCCCGACGAGCCGCCCATATTGTTGAAGTTCATCTGGTCGTTCATCAGTCGTGCCGTGTGGCTCTGAGAATCGACGATGCCTCCGATGCTGGTCTGTGGGGAGTCGGGACAATTCATGTCCAGATTGGTGGCCCCGAGACCGTGAGCAAATCCGACCTTTGCGCCGCTGTCTGCGTACATCCCCATGGCGCTGGTGACGGTGTCGATGATGGCGGCCGGGCTGGTGGCGTCTTCCGCTTCCAGATACCAGGCACCGGCGTCGATGGCGGCCGTGGCGGGAAGGGCCTCCCAACTGGGGATATAGGTGCGATGCTGGACGTCCAGGGCTTCATCCCACATCTCGGCGGCGGCGCGTTGCTCGCTCATGATCACCCCCTGATGGATCTCGAACATGGAGATGATGCCCACCATGAAGATCACGTATACCGGCAGGGTGATGGCGAACTCCGTCATGGCCGTACCGGAGCGATCGCTGTGGAGGCGCCGAAGGGGATTGGAGGTTATGATGTGGCGGATCGATGGAATCATCGGTCTAATCCTTCGAGAAGGTCGGCGGAAAAGCCACTGGAGGCGACGTACATATAATACATGTCTTCGACGGCGTTGAAGAAATCGAAATTGCCGGAGACCAGAGAGCTGACGGTGGCGGTGATGGCCATATGGGGAAGACTGTCGATGAAGACATGGCCGAGGCCGATGGGATCGCCGGCGATCTGGCTTTGGCCCGGACCCAACTCCTCACCGGGGATGTAGACGGGGCGTAGGCGCCCGGTCCAGCGCGGCGCCCACATATGGGGACCGCCGCGGGCGCCGACGAGGGGACCACCCAGGAAATTCCCGATGTCGATTCCGCTCAGGATGCCACCGACGCCGGGGAGCAGATCGGTGATGGCCGACATTTCGGCCGATTCTCCCCAGACGATCTCGCTTCGGGCAAGCGACCAGGTGCCGTCGGTTCGAAAGGAGGGTCGCTCGTCGTGGTCGTTGAGGATGCCCTCGAATTTGTTGCGCCGATCCGAGGAGCGTTCGGCATTCTTATAGGCCAGCGTGATATTGGAGGTGCGCTGCATCCACTCGTTTTCCTCGAGCTCATCGGGTGCCCAACCACCGTCGTCGACGCGCCAGTCCAGAGCGGCGCGCATCACGTCGTTGCCGAGCACCGAATAGGGAAACCAGCTCGGCAAGGGATTGGTGAGCACGAAGGCACAGGTGGCGGCGGCGGTGCCGGGAAAGAGATTCCAGGCAGCGAAGATGCCCAGGGTCTGTCCGTCGCGGGAGATGCCGTCGATATTGAGGCCTCCGCCGTCACTGCGGATGACGTGTTCGGCGGCGGGCAGGATGTGCTCGGGGCTGGCGTAGAACTCCGCGCAATAGTCGGCCAACTCCACCGTCAGGCTCCCTCCGCGCCTCTGGACGGGCATGCGGTCTTCGATCTCGGTGGGATCGGGGAGGTAGGCGGAGATATTGGTGGTGAAGAGATCGTCGAAGTTCATCACCTGCGTGACCAGGGCGTTGTAGGCCGACGGCAGCGTCGCGGGAGGGGGAGGCCAGGAAGCGGTGGCAGTGGCCCCGTTGTAGTGACCGCGAAGGAAGTTCTCGACATAGGCCCACCAGGGGGTGATCTCGGCTAAATACTCCTGAAAATTATCTAAGGCCTTGATTTCATTGGTGGCACGACTGTCTACGTCGCGCACATTTTTATAAAAGTTGGTCAACTCCGCCCCCTGTTGTCCCAGCCCGACGCCGCACCTCTGGCAGGCATAGAAGTTGAGCCCGTAGGAGGCGGCACATTGGCCGCAGTAGATGCCGGTGCTGATGCCGAGGGCGATGACGCCGGAGACGTAGGTGACGAAATAGCCGAAGAACATCCGCTTCGCCGTATTGGCGTAGGTGATCTTGTTCATGGAGCGCGCCTTGACCACGGACTGGCTGTAGGCGGCGGAGTCGGCGGCGGTCTGAACCTGGATCTCCTCCTGGGCGGTCTGACCGGCGTCGAACATGGTCAAAGAGGCCAGGGTGAGGATCAAAAAGGCGGCCAAAACGAGGAGAATGATCGCTCCTCCCTGAGCCCCGTGCAGGGCCTGGCCTCGACGGTGGGCGAGTTGTCGAAGTCGTTCCAGCATTCCGTTCACCTCATCGAAGAGTTGGAGCAGCGCCACATCGCGAGTTGAGCTCGCTGTGCGGTGCGGTCAGTCGGAAGCAAGGGCGTTACCATAAGATCCCGCCGGTGCCGGGAAGATCGGGGTAGTGCCACAACTGATAGGTCGTCTCATGATCGCGCGTGATGGTGCTGAAGAATCCGTCGCGACCGGCGACGGATTCGTATTCCCCGAAGATGGGTCCCACCAGGGGGATGGTGACGTAGTCTTTGTACTCCACCTGAACATGCATCGTGTGCTGGTCGGGGTTGACCACGTAGTCCACAGTGACGGCGCAGTACGCAGCCCTGAGTTTGGTCTGCCCGCGGTGTGCGAAATCGGATTGATCCAGGGCCCGGGCCAGCGAGTAGTCGCCGAGGCCGCTGACGCCGCTTTCATGCTCGTGGCCGATGGCCTCCAGGGCCTCGATACGTGCTTCCAGGGATTCGCTGTTGGCACAGTCGCCGCTGGCCTGGTGTCGAAAGTCCGAGGGAGCCACGGGAGCGAGGGCGGCGGCGGCGGCGAGGGTCGCCTTTTCGAGGACCATATCGCCGTCGACGTCCATTCGTCCCGGATTCGGCGGGTTGGAGGGGTCGGTCTCGGGATACCATACGGCGATGGTCCGCGCCGAATTATAGGCGGCGAGGCTGGTCAACAGGGCCGCCGTATTGGTCAAAGTGAGCTGGATGAGCCCCAGAGTGGTCATCAGAAAGACGGGGAAGACCACCGCCGTCTCCAGCATCACCGCTCCCCGTGCCTTGACGATGCGGCGGGCCTGCCCCGACGAGGGAGCGCGCACCAGGTGCCAACCGATGACCAGCAGAGCCCAGAAGCAGGCGCTCAGCCCGAGATGGATGAGCAACTCCGTGGGGCGGTCGTGAAATAGCCCCTGATGATAGGCCTCGCGCAGCGCGGCACGGGTGTAGCCGGGAAGCAACACCCACCAGGACAGGCAGAAAATCACCGCCACGCCAAGAAGATGGCCCGCAGCGCTGACGGTCGAACGCAGGGCGGCGCGCGCCCAACGTCCGGGGTTTAACCGTTGAATAGACATGAAGTCAGTCCTCGCTACCTGGGAACACTTCACTCGACGGGTACTTCACTTTCAAGCTCCCTACTCATCCAAGCTTTATTGCAAGAATTGAGCCACCTGTGCGGTGGCATCACCATCACAGAGCGGATCAACAGATCCCAGGGCTCGGGGTGTGACAAAGTTGCACACCTTGGGGCCTCGGGTGGTGAGTGGACTCCACAGATCGGCGGACCGATCCAGAACAGAGCGGGTTGTTGAGCGCTCTGGAGCTGGTGAGTTGGTGGACAGATCAGACATCGTAGGCCGTGAAAAATCAGTGTGGAATCGCAAACTGCAGCCCTGCTGAGTACAGATCAGAAATGATACCGGGTGGGGAGGACAAAAAAAAGCGGCGAGCCGCGACGCGATCGCGCGCTCGATATCCCGGCGTGGAGGTTGGAAGGCAATTCGCGCCGATGGTCGTCGGGATCAGTCGATGCGGTAGATGAAGATCAGCCGATCCTCTTCTTCGAGCTGCAGTTGGGCATCCGGGGGGAGGTAGAGCGACGACTGGCGACGTACGCCGATGGGGGCTCCCGGAAGGTCTGTGAGGAGTTGGGTGATGCTGTCTCCAAAGGTGCAGCCGACGAATTGAGCAGGCATTCGACGTTCGGCAAGGGCGGAGCCGGCGCCGGTCTCGAAGAGGGCCGTAAATAGCTGGGACAGGCCTGTACTCTGAAGAGATTGGGAGAGCATGGTCCCGGAAAATTGATCGGCAAACAGCCACTCGTCGACACCGACGTGGGTGGCGAGAGGGAGGTTATTCTCGTTTCGAAGCTCGGCGATGAGGTGGAGCTGGGGGCTCAACTGGCGAACGGTGAGGGCGATGAGGATGGTGCGTGCGTCCAGGGTCTGTGACGATCCGCCGTGGAGTCGGTCAGCGACGATGACCACGGCGCGGGCCTCTTCGATGCCAGCTCGATACAGGGCCGCCTCGGAGGTGGGGTCGGCTTGTACGTGCTCGACCTGCGGGGAGTCGGGGAGCGTCGACAGGGCCTCCGTGGCGGCGTTACAGATGACGGTCACCGTCAGCTCCGGGGCCACCGCATAGAGGTCGGCCACCATTCTGTGTGCCTCGCGACTCCAGCCGCATACCAGGACGTGCTCGCGGGGGGCCATATCCTGCGAAGGAAGGGGAGTCGATTCGGTGGCCGCCACCGTAGCCTCGTCGTACGCCGATGGGTGGGATTCGACGACGATGGCGCGGTCGTCGCCATCGAGGATCGGATCGTCATCCGGTGCGATGATCAGGCTTCGATTTCGCCGAAAGCCGATCAGAGACACGCTGCGGCGCTCCAGTAGGTATTGCGCGGCTTCAGAAAAGGGCAGGCCACGGCAGGCTTCGTCCAGGCCGATCTCGGCAAAATGTCCGCCCCGTCCGATGTCGAAGAGCTCCTGGTAGGCGCGGTTGACGCCCGGGGACTGAACGCTCTGGCTCATCAGGGCCCCGGCATAATTCTGAGTGACGACGATATCGTCGGCGCCGATGGCCCGGGCATGTCGTACGTTTTTCTCATCCAACAATTCGACCACAAGCCGCAGCGAGGGATTGACACTGCGCGCGGCCAGACAGGCCATCAGGGTGCGGGCGTCGACGTCCACCTCGTCGATGTGGGGAAGGGATTCGGCAAGGGCGACGACGGTGTGGGCATTTTCAATATGCACTCTGTCTAACGTCGACTCGTCGGTGGGATCGGCGCAAAGGTGATGGAATCTCGTGTCCAGTGACAGCCCCAGATCTTCTTGTTCGGTAACCACCACCAGATGGCCGATGGCCTCGCGTGAGTAGTAGTCGCGGACCATGCGTAGCGCGTTTTCCGTCCATCCGAAGATGACGATATGATCGCGGATGCCCAGAATGTCGAGGCCGATGGTCTCTTTTTTGCGAGCTCGGCGGACGAGAGAGGTGGTGAAGACGCCGATCATGACACTCCAGAACCCCAGTCCGAGGACCATCACCATTCCGGCCACGATGCGTCCTCCCGGCGTCTGGGGCACGACGTCTCCGTAACCCACCGTGCTCAGGGTGACCACACACCACCACAATGCTTCGGACATGGTGTCGAGCTGGGAGTCGGCTCCCTTCTCAAAGATCAAGATCCCCACCGTACCGAAGAGCATGGCGGCGACGAAATAGGTGGCGATGATGAGGTTTCCTGCTCGATTCTCTGCAATATCGCTGCTATAGCCGCGCAACACACGGGCCATCAGATCGCCGGAGCGCATCAGGCGCACCGTGCGCAACACTCGCATCAGCCGGAAGATTCGAAGCGTTCGAAAGACCCGAAAGAGGCGAAATATACGCAGCACCGGCAACAGCGAGATGAGCTCGATCCAGGTGTTGCGCACGAAGAACCACCTTCGACCCTTCGGCGCGATCCAGAGCTTGGAGAAATATTCGGCAGCCAACAGGGCGGTGATGATGATATCTGCCCAGAAGAACCATCCCGTGACGGTTCCGGTGGCCAGTCCCCCCATCCAACCCACGGGTTGACCCGTGGGAAGCGTCACCTCGATGATCAGTAGAACCACGGAGAGGACGATCAGGGCGAAGATGGCGAGCTCGGTATAGGGGTGATACCAGAAAGAAAAGGCTAGCTTCTTGGAGTGGAGTTTTTGCACTTCCTCCAAAAAGCCGGGACCCATCAACTCCTTGGCCCCCTCGTCGCGGGCATGGTGGATTGGGTCCTCGGAGGTCTCGGGACTCTTCTCGTCCGAATCTGGGGAGGCGGTGGTCATGGAGGTCAGACGATGAAAAGGGGAAGATCCGTCGACGGGAAGTCGGTACGCGCTCCATCGCAGGGTACTGGAGGCATGGAGGAGGGCAAATTTTTGGGGTGGGTGGATGTAGGACAATGTAGTCCGCTGTGCACATTTGTCACGATCTGTGGGAAATGGTGGTGACTTGCAACCCCGAATAAGATGTCCGTAAAGGGGTGGGGTTGTCCCAAATGGTTGTGTTTTAAGGGTTTGTGTGGGGTGGTATGGTTCTCGCAAGGAGTCTTGGGCGTGGATTCGTGAAGTTTGACCGGAACCCGATGCGAGGATCGACGGCGATGAGAGGATCAACTCGAAAATGGAGATGGGCCCTGGCGCTTGTGGCCGCTGCCGGCATGGCGGCCACGGCGTGCGACGAACAGGTGGAGAGCGAATCACTCCAGGAGGCCGGTGGCGGACTGGTCAGTGCCGACACTCCGGGGGCGCAAGCGCTCAATGAGAGCGATGGACCGGTAACCTCGCGATCTGTCGTGCGCGACGTCGACGACGGCGATGCCGAGCAAATTTCCGCCATCGGTGAGGGCGTGGTGGATCCGGCATTGGCAGAAGAGATTGAGGCCGTGGAACTTCCAGTACTGCTCCCCGACGACGCCGAGTTGGTGGAGGCCCTGTTCTTCGTGGGGGCCGACAATTTCTACACCGCCACGGTTCACGTCGATGACGAGGTCGGTGAGCAGGATCATATGATCGTCATCCAGGGCTCTCGGATGGTGGAGGAGGCTCCCGGTCACGGAGAGATGCGCCACGAGTTGGGTGATGGTTATCACATCACGCGAATTCACAAGATCCCCACGCTGAAGATGGAGCGCTTCGGGATCTCCTATCAGGTGCACGTGGAGTGCAACAGGCCCCACGAAAACCGGCGTTGCACAGAAGATGACTATATCGAGTCGATCGCCGATTCCCTCAAGATTGCGGGAGGTCAATGATGAGACGGTGGATGGTTGCAATGGTGATCTTGTTGGTGGCTGCCGGGACGCAGGTGGTGTTCGATAAGGAGGCGCAGGCCGGATTTAGCTACAACCCGGCCGGTGACCTGGTGCCGGGAAGCGGGGAGGGCAATCCCGACGATACGGTATACGTGCCGCAGATGCGCTTTCCCATCGAGTCGGGGACGGCCTATGCGAACTCCCAGGTCTGGGGTCACGGTGGGATGCACGGGCCCGGCGGCGGCGAGTGTCATGAGAATAATTACTCCTATCCCTGGCACGACAATTTCTGCGAGACCCGATGGCAGAACGTCTCCTTTTGTCCCGGCTCCGGCGACGCACACCAGGGACAGGATATTCGCCCGGCGACCTGCGCCGACCGCACGCACTGGGTGGTGTCGGCCACAGATGGAACGGTGACCAGCATCGGCTCCTATACGGTGTGGATTCAGGACAGCTCGGGGATGACACATCGCTATATGCACATGGCGATGAACGCTCTGGAGGTGACGACGGGACAGACCGTCCAGAAGGGGCAGCGGCTGGGACTTGTGTCGAATGACTTCGGCGGCTCGCCGACGACGATTCACCTCCACTACGATATCAACCAGGGCGGCACCTACCTCAACCCCTATATGTCGCTTGTGGAGTCCTATAAGGATGCAAACGGGGAGAGTGAGCCACAGCCACAGCCGCAGCCAACTTTTGAGCTGGATCTGGACGTTCGAATTTCGGGGCTCGACGACTTTTACTCCGACGGCTCCAGCCAGGGAGTACCCGATGCGCTGGGTGGCGATCGCTTCCAGGCCGAGATCCTGATGACCAATCACTCCGAAGATCGTCTGGGGACGACGCAGATCGGATTTTCCGTAGACGATCCCTTCGCGAAGATCGTGGATTACGCGATTTATTCGGACCATCCGGAATACGATCAGCAGAGTTGGGAGGTAAATAGCGCCGATCCCTCAGAGGGTTCGGAGAACCCCGCAAGTCTGGGAGCCAGCGGGCATCTGGAGATGCACGGCTTTGCACCGCAGGAGACGAAGCGGGTAGTCCTGGAGTTGGAGGCCGGCCACTATAGCATCGGGCAGATGGAGCGAAGTCCCAAGGTGCGGACGTGGTTGACCTCGGCGGAGCCCGGAGGCGGGGTGGAGGCCGATGTCGTATTCACCGGTCATTCCGGGGGATGGGACGACAGCGCCTCGGGAAGTTCCTTTGCCGACCAGGTTCGCGCACAGGCGTCCTTCGATGTGTTGAGTCGAGACGAGTGGTTATTCGACAGCCGTCGTCACGCAGCGGACCTCGAGGGATGGGACGTCTGCTATCAAGGACACCACGACCGACTCATTCACAACCAGAACGTCGGTGCATTGGCGCTAAAGGTGGCCGGCGATTCGGCCTGTGTGGTTTCACCATCGTGGACGCGAATCGACGCCGATCACTTCGACGAGATGGTCATCGAAGTGCGCGGCCATAATGGCTGGCATAATCAGGCCCTGTTGTGGGGAGATGGCCAGGGCGTGATCTTCGAGGCCCCCGGCGATGGCGAGTTTCATCGATTGGTGGTGCCCCTTAGAGGTCAGCCCGGCTGGACGGGAGAGATTCGCGAGCTGCGGTTGATGCCCTTATACGGGGAAGCCCCGGCATCGGGCGACAGCCCCTGGCACGATATCGGCGCCCTGTATTTTCAGAATTCCTCCACCGGCCAGACCAGCTCCGATGGCCAGAGCTCGACGCAGGGTACGTCCGTAGAAGCCCACGCTCTTGGTTCGACAGTGGGTGCCAATTCGGGAACCGGAGGAGGTGCTTCATCGCCGACGAATGGAGCGTCGAATTTCACTACCGAGACCAGCACCTGTGCTTCCGTATCTGGAGGCGGCGCAGGGGAAGGGCTGTTGGTTCTTCTCGTTCTGTTGGGGTTGGTGGGGCTTCGGCGCCGTCGACAAAAGGGGCACTGAAACTGTCATTTATCCCCATGAGATTCTGGTCGAGCCCCGGCGGAGATGTGCACCGTCGGGGCTCTTCTTGATCTACGCCAGATCCACCCCGGGCAAACGGAAGTGCAAAAGAGACAGACTTGAATAGGGATTGCCATTGGCGCGTCCACCTCGGTGCAGGGTCGATGACCACAGGTGATGCAGACGCGGAGGACAGGCCATGAAGACGCGGCAACAAATCAGAACGATTGGAGGTGGTAGCCTGGTCGTGGTCGTCGCGTTTGGTCTGGCTCTTCTGGCCGTTCCGGCCCAGGCGGTGGCCGGAAATTCCGTGGAGTGCAATGCACAGGTCGTCACCCATTCGACACAGCAGGACCGCAACACGGTGGCGTCGCACCATACGCAGCGTAATCGATCGCGTTCCACACAGAACACGCGCAGTGCTGATCAGCGGGACAGGGAGCGCGAGCGGACTCGGGCCCAGCAGACCTCACAAGGACGCGCCCAGGCCGGGCAGCACCAGAGGGCTCAACAGGATCGCTCGCGGGCCAACCAGCGCCAGAGGGCTCAACAGGATCGCTCGCGGACCTCGCAGCGCCAGACGACTCGACAGGATCGCTCTCGAGCACAGCAGAGTTCAAGACAGGCACAGGTCAGTCAGCGACCGCGGGCCAGGAGTCGGGCGGATCACGCGCCGCGTGGTCGCGCCGATGCGAATCACCGAGACAGAAGTCCCGAAGCGATGGCGCGGGAGCGCGAGCGTCACCGAAGCCAGACCGATAGGTCGAGAGCGGGTACAGAAAGGCCGAGTTCTAGTGGACGTGCCCGCGGGGATGGCCAACGTCGCGATACGGTCACCCCGGCGGAGCCCGCACCGGCGATGGATTCGGTGCCCTCCCAACAGTCTGTGAGCCTCGCCGGAAGGGTGCCGCAGGGCAACGAGTACGTGGCCCCCGTGGACAACCGCGTCGAGAGGGATATGTTCGCTTCCGTCAACGCCGAGCGGGCATCCCGGGGGTTGCATGCACTGCAATGGGATGACGAATTGGCCGACCTGGCCCGCTTTCACGCCGCACATATGGAGGCCAACGACTACTTCTCCCATACCACCAAGGTGCGAGGCTCCGACGGGCAATTGCAGGCGGTGATGGGCTTCGGTGACCGGGCGGCCACCTTCGACGTGGGGGCCAACGCCGAGAATCTGGCCATGGGCTACCGCACGGTGGACGGAGCGATGACGGGGTTGATGAATAGCCCCGGACATAAGGAGAATATCCTCAACACCACGTCCACCCGCCTCGGCGTGGGATATTACGACGGCTATTGGGTGCAGAAGTTCGGATGGTGAGCAAAGCTCACAACATATTGAGAGGGTCGACGTCGACGACGACACGTACGTTTTGACCCTTGTGAGCGCCGGCTACGTTGAAGTGGTCGGCGCCGGTGAGCATTCTGGCCGTGAATTTGCGAAGTACTGAGCGGTCGCGGGCCTTTAGCAAGAGCTGCCAGCGGCTGCGATTTTTGATTCGGGCGATGGGGGCCATGGCGGGGCCGAGCATGGTGACGGCCTGGCCGAATTGAGGATGGGCCTGAAAGAGGCGTCGGGCACTCGTGGCGTAGCGCCGGGCGCATCGAATGGTGGCTCGCTCGGAGGCACCTTCAAATTTGATGGCCACCAGATGGGTATAGGGAGGATCGTTGTATTGTTTTCGTCGCTCAACTTCTCGGCGGGCGAATTGATCGTAGTCGTGACGCCGGGCACAGCCGAGGCTGTAGTGCTCGGGGAGATAGGTCTGCACCAGGACGCGGCCCGGCGTATCGGCGCGTCCGGCACGTCCGGCGACCTGGGTCAGAAGCTGAAAGGTGCGCTCGGCGGAGCGAAAGTCGGGGAAGTTCAGGCTCATGTCGGCGAGCACCACGCCCACCAGGGTGACGTGTGGGAAGTCGTGGCCCTTGGTGACCATCTGCGTGCCCACGAGCAGGTCGATCTTGCGTTGTCGAAATTTCTGAAGCACTCGGCGAAGGCCCTTTCCTCGGGAGGTATCGCGGTCCAGGCGGGCCACCTCGGCCCGGGGAAAGAGCTCCGTGAGGTGTCGCTCCAATTTTTCGGTGCCCGTTCCCTTTCTTCCAATGGAGCCCTTTTCGCACTGGGGACAGGACTCGGGCATGCGAAGCGAGAAGTCGCAGTGGTGGCAGCGAAGGGCCTCCATGCGACGATGATAGGTCAGCGAGACGTCGCAATTCGGGCATTCGAAGAGGTGGCCACAGCGGTCGCACAACACACAGGGGGAGTAGCCGCGGCGGTTGAGAAAGAGGATGGCCTGCTTTTCTTCGCGAAGGGTCTCCTCGATGGCCGCCAGGAGCGGACGAGACAGGACGTCGGAGCGATGGGAGGTATTGTCCTGTCCGTCGCGCATATCGATGACCTCCACGTCGGGAAGGGGGCGGTCGGCGACGCGGTCGGGCATGCCAAGATAGTTCAGCTTCTCCCGCTTTGCGTTGAAAAAGGACTCCAGGGCGGGAGTTGCACTGCCGAGGACGACGCGGGCTCCCTCCAATTTTGCGCGTACGATCGCCATGTCTCGGGCGTTGTAGCGGGGGCCCCGCTCCTGTTTGAAGCTCGTATCGTGCTCTTCGTCGACGACGATGATCCCCAGATCGTCGAGGGGCGCGAAGATGGCGGAGCGCGCGCCGATGACGATGTCCACCTCGTTTCGCTTGATGCGGCGCCACTGGTCGAATTTTTCGGCCGAAGACAGTCCGGAGTGCAAGACGGCGATCTTGTCTCCGAAGTGGCCGCGGAAGACGGCGACGAATTGGGGCGTCAGGGCGATCTCCGGCAGGAGCACCAGGGCGCGAAGGTCGTGCTCGAGGCAGTCGGCGATGGCGCGAACGTAGACCTCGGTCTTTCCGCTTCCCGTGACCCCGTGGAGGACGAAGCCGTCGAAGCGCTGGTCTTCGCGGGCCTCGACGATGGCGTCCAGGGCGCGCTGCTGTTCTGTGGTGAGGGTGAAGTCGCCGGGCTCGGTGATCCGGGTTTCGGCGAAGGGATCGCGGTACACCTCCTCTTCGTGAGATGAGACGAAGCCCCGTTTTTCCAGGGAGCGAAGACTGGAGTAGGCGCTGGAGACCATGGTCTTGAGCTCTTTACGCGAAACGGGCTCGCCGGCGGCCTCCAGATGGTGCAACAGGCGCTCTTGATTCGGGCCTATGCGATCGCCGTCATCGGGCTTTCGAATCAGGCGATAGAAGCGCTCCGTTTTCGGCTTGAGCTTCTTTTCTTCTCGGTAGGAGACGTCGACGAAGTGGTGGTGTTCCAGTTCATAAAGGCGCAGATAGGTGAGATCCGTGAAGCGTTCTCGAAGTGATTTTACGGACACCTCGGCGTCGGCGTTCTCCAGGAATTCGACGACGGGGTGTAGTTCGTCGTCGAGACTTTCCACAGGCGGTGGATTGTCGACGAGGGCGTAATGCTTCATCCCCTCGAGGCGAAGCGCCGAGGGAAGAGCCATCTTCGTCACTTCCCCGATGGGCGCGTAGTAGTAGTCGGCGACGAATTCCAGAAAGCGAACCCCTGCCTCCGAGAGCAGCGGCTCGGCGTCGATGACGTCGACGACGGGTTTGATCTTTCCTTCCAATTCGGGGTCGTCCAACTCGTCGCAGAGCCGGATGACCAGTCCTGTCTTGGAGCGGTTTCGAAAGGGGACCTGCACCAGGTGTCCCGGGCGAAGGTGGTCGTCCAGGTGCTCCGGCACCTCGTAGGTGAGCGTCGTATACAGTGGGACGTCGACGGCGATCTGGGCGTATGTGGGCGCGCTGGATAGGGTCATCTCGAGGCGTCTCCCAGAAGGATTCTTCGGGCGTCTTTGCGGGCGGTCTGCAGCCAGGTGGCGTCGCGCAAGATATCACCGAAGCGAAATTCGGGAAGGCCAGCCTGCTTCATGCCCAGAAATTCACCGGGGCCGCGAATCTTGAGGTCCTCTTCGGCCAATTGGAACCCGTCGTCGGTCTCGATCATGGCCCGCAGGCGTTTTCGGGCGTCCTCGGTGAGCCCGAAGCCCGTGAGTAACACACATATCGACGCCTCACTTCCCCGACCGACGCGACCGCGCAATTGGTGAAGTTGGCTCAGCCCGAAGAGCTCGGCGTTTTCGACGATCATCAGGGTCGCGTTGGCGACGTCGACGCCCACCTCGATGACCGTCGTCGAGCATAGGACGTCGATGTCGCCGCGGGCAAAACGGGTCATCACCTCGTCTTTGGCGTCGCCTGGCATCTGGCCATGCAGGACGCCCACGGAGAGATGGCGAAAGGGGCCGTTTGCGAGTTTTTCTGCGGCGTCGACGACGTTTTTTCGGTTCGGCACCGCCTCGCTGGCTTCGACAAGGGGATAGACGAAATAGGCCTGCTCGCCAGTATCGGCGATACGTTCGGCGACGTATTCGTAGACCTTCGGCGCCCGGCCCCGGTCGCGAAGGACGGTTCGCACCGGCTTTCGGCCCGGCGGTTTTTCGCGGATCAGCGTCAGGTCGCGGTCGCCGAAGACGGCGTGGGCCAGCGAGCGAGGAATGGGCGTGGCCGTCATGGAGAGGAGATGCGGATCGCGGCCCAGCTTCAGCAGCGCCTGGCGCTGTTCGACGCCGAATTTATGCTCCTCGTCGACAACGATGAGCCCCAGGTTGTCGAATTGAACGCCCTCCTGAAGAAGGGCATGGGTACCGATGACGAGGCGGGCATCTCCGGACTCCAGTGCTCGCAGCGCCTCGCGACGCTCGGCGGCGGGCTGGGATCCGAAGAGCTCCGTATACGGGATGCGAAGATCGGAGAAGAAGCTCTCCACCTTTCGAAGGTGCTGTCGCGCCAGGATCTCTGTGGGGGCCATCATTGCGACCTGGACGCCGCTTCCACAGGCGATGGCGGCGGCCATCATGGCCACCACGGTCTTTCCACTTCCCACGTCGCCCTGCAGAAGTCGCCGCATGGGAACGCGGGACTCCAGCTCGTCGGCGATGGTGGCGATGGCGCGCTTTTGATCGCCCGTAAGTTTGAAGGGGAGATTTCGGACCAGCTCGCGGCCCCGTTCGCGCTCCGTACACTGCGGCGCACATGCGGCGCGGCGCTCGGCGACGTAGCGCTTCGTCAGGGCCATCTGAAGGTCGAAGAACTCCTGGTAGATGAGTCGATGTCGAGCCGCTTGAAGGCAGGTGCGAAAAGCCTCGATGCTGTCGACGGGATCGAGGACGTGGATGGCTCGAAGTGCTTCTTCAATGGTGGGAAGTTCGTGGGCGCCGAGCAGCTCTTCCGGAAGGCCCTCTTCGAGATGAGAGGCCAGGTCGTCACATGCCTGTGCGGCGCCCCTTCGAATGATGGAGTCCTTCACGTCCTCGATGCCGCCGTAGATGGGCACCAGCTCTGTTCGCGGCGCTCGAACGGGGGAGACGTCGATGACCTTCGCCGTGGGATGGGCCAGCGTCGGCGGGCCGCGATCGTATTCCACTTTTCCCTCGAAGTGGACGGTGCAGCCCGGTTTGAAGGAGCGGTCGAAATTTCGATAGGGGAGGTGGAACCACAACAACTTGAAGGGGACACCGTCGACGTCGAGGCGCACCTCCAGAGGACGGCGGCCGCGCTTTTCGGTGATATTCGTCACGCGGCCGAATGCCTCGACCCACTCGGCGCGGTCAGCGGCGATCTTCGGGCCCGGTTGATAGCGGTAGGTGGGCCGGTATTTTCGGGGGATATATAGCAGGAGGTCGAGCTGGTCCGAGATGCCGCGGGCCTGGAGGCGTTTTTCCGTCTTCGGGCCCACACCGCGCAGTTTTCTCAGGATCGTGGACTTGTCGGTGGCCAGCTTCAACTGGAGGCGGCCGGCCATGGCAGTGGGTTCGGTCATGAAGGTCACTCGGGTGAGAGATTACTCCTCGGTTTCGGGCTCGACTTCGTCGGGGTCGGGGGGCATGGGTTTCGGGGGCTTGTCGGGCAATACGGCGTCGCTGGGGCGGATATAATTCGGCTCCAGACTGATGAGGTCGTGGGGGCCGTCGGTAGTGGCGACATGCCTGGCCTGGCGGGCGACGCCGACGGCTGACGGACAAGCGATATCCGTGGAAAGGGTCACCAATTCGGGGTGACTCCAATCTTTGAGGGCCGGATAGCGAAGCTGGCCGTCGCCTACCTGGAGGAAAGGACCGTCGAGTTCGGACTCCACGTAGGCGATCCACCGTTCAGGAGCGGCAGCGCGGTCTTTGACGACCGCCATCAATTCGCCGTCGCTCCACCGGTAGGCTCCGGCGTAGACCTCGCCACGGCGGGCGTCGATGGAAGCAATGATAGTGGCGTCGGGATTGGTGCGCGCCGGGCCGTAGGCCAGGGCGGCGAGGCTCGAGACGCCGGCGATGGGAGCGCCGACGGAGCGCGACAGGGCCTTGGCGGTGGCGAGTCCCACGCGAAGACCGGTGAAGCTTCCCGGCCCCAGGCCGGCGGCAAATAAATCGATATCACCGAGCTCGATCCTGCGCTCCTCCAACAACTCGTCAATGCCCTTCAGGAGCGAACTCCCGTGGTTGAAGACCACCCGCCGCACCCGGTGCTCCACGAGTTTGTCGCCCTCAATGAGGGCGATGGCCTGGGTGCGCGTAGCGGTCTCAATGCCCAGCACCAATTCGTAGGTTGTGGAGGGGGAGTCGTCCATGGCGCGGGCAATGTATTTGATGGCGTGCAGTAGTTCAATCAGAGCTGGAGGTGGGTACAGAGCCGGTGGTGGGGAATGGATGGTAGGTGATATGATCTGGAACCGAGATCTGCACCACACACCTCTCGACCTCGCGCTTTACGGCGCGCTCGGCGCCGAGGTCGATGCCGAGGTCGATGCCGAGGTCGATGCCGAGGTCGATGCCGAGGTCGATGCCGAGGTCGAGGTCCGTTCGCAAAGTGCTCACGGGAGACCTGCTCGATGAGCTGAGTTCTTAACTCACCTCAACATAGCCTGACTCTGTACTTACGGATCTGCGTCGGGTCTTATGAGCACGCGTCGAACCGAGTTTTTTGGGCAGCCTGTACTGACACACTGGAAGAGGGAGTGGTAATCTGCGCCTTGAATATTGCAACGCCCCCAGACCAATCGACCTCGGGAGTTGTGCGTTATGAGACCTCATTGCCCACTTTTTTTCGTGTCCTGTCTTGCTCTGTGTTGGACGCTACTGGTGCCGTGGACGGTGCACGCGGGCTATCCGGATTTGAATTCGACGCCGCAGCTCGCCAAGACCGGCGCGAATGACGTAGCGGTGATCGTGGCCATTGAGGACTATTTCCTATTGCCGAACGTGGCGGGCGCCGTGGAGAACGCCAATGCCTGGGAGACTTTCTTTCGGCGCGGCCTGGGTGTGGAGCACGTTCATATGCTCACGGATAGCCGCGCTGCACGAGAGGATATCTTTCGATTCGCGAGGCGGGCCGTCGAGGACGTCGACGAGGAGGGAACGCTCTGGTTCGTATTCATCGGCCACGGTGCGCCGACTACGGACGGTGAGGACGGGGTGCTCGTCGGGGTCGACGCACGGGGCTCCGTAGACAGCCTGGAGGCGCGTGGGGTGCCACAACGAGAGCTCATCCAAACCCTGGAAGCGGGCAGACAGCGCCAGACGGTGGCGATCATCGACGCCTGTTTCAGTGGCAGGGCTTCCAACGACGAAGCCCTCGCCAGAGGAATGCAGTATGTCATCCCCTCTCAACTGATGGAACCGTCAGACACGACGGTGATCATCTCTGCTGCTCAGTCGGATCAATTTGCCGGACCGCTCCCCGGCGCCGACCGTCCGGCCTTCAGCTACCTCCTGTTGGGGGCGCTCAGGGGCTGGGCGGCCGACGGCGGATCTGAGGTGAGCGCCGAGCAGGCCCTGTGGTGGGTGCGACAGCGGCTTCGAAGCCTCGACCACGATCAGATACCGGAGCTCACCGGCAATGGCGAAGTGGTGCTGACGCGTAATGTCTCCGAGCAGGACCCGGGCATCGCCGAGTTGATGTCTCGTGGCGGGCGATCAGCGCCTCCCGTCGTTCACGAATCCCGTGGCACAGCACGTTCGGAGGACATTTCCGACTTCGGTCAATCCCCTTTGGGCGCGCGCATTTCCGAGATGCGAAACGAAATGATTCACTCCGTCTCCCGGCGTCAGCAGCTGCGTTTTTCCTATGAGGAACAACGGATCGGCGGCATCCGACAATACGTCCTCGTACCGCAGGTCGAACCGCTAATAGCGACGGCCGATGATGATCACGAAGGCCTTTCCTGGGAGACGGCCCAAACTGCATTCGAGTCTCTGCGGTTTGCCAAGCGGGCCACCTATGACAATAGCTGGCTGGACTTACACGAAGATTTTCCGAATGAAAGGGCAGCGACCATCAACATCGATTCCAACCACGAGACGTTTGCCCCGATCATTGTCGCAGAGGCCTATTTTACACTCACCAGGCTGGGCATCGATTCGATCACCGTCCCTTCTCTTGACTCAAGGCCGATTACGGAAGCGGATATCGCAATCCCAGCCTATGCTTACGAACACCCATCGACGCGCGGGCGGACGACACCGGTGTTCATGCTCCAAATGCCAGCCAATGTTGCGCTGGCCCACGAGTTCGACTCCAGCGTGGACTTTCTGGTTTCGATGGCGGACGGCACGTTCGTGACGAGCGCGGACTTTTTTTCCATCCAACGCCCGGAAGAACACCTCTGTGAATTCCTCGACGCCATAGAGTCTTATGCAATCCGAACGACGCTTCGTGCCATGAAGAATACCTCCATTGCCTGCCCGGAACGTGTCATCGAGATGCGCGTTCACCCCTCGCCGCCTGTGCGCCAGTTCATCCGAACCGAGCTCTGCGACGAGCTCGACGGATTGGATTGCGTGGACGACTAACCGGTGCACCAATTCTGACCCGACTTTCGAAGGGCGAAGGAAATCCAACCGAAGGTTGAACCCCACCCGTTTTCCTGTGACCATGGCGAGGACGTGAAATTGGAATATCCCAGGCTCGATCCCCGAGGTAGCAGTGAGACGCTGTAAATGGTTTGGATATTGTGGAGTGATCGCCGCAGGACTGCTGCTGACCAGCGCCTTCGGCTGCGGCTCCGAGGAGGAGTGCACCGAAATGGGGTGTGACGACGAGTTGCGCATTCAATTCGTCGACGAATTCTCCGATCCGCTGCACGAGTTTCACGGGGAGTTGAGTTTTGATGGAGAGGTGTTGGAATTCGACTGTTCGACGGGAGAGGCGGCCGGCGAGGGGTATCGATGCGATGAAAGTGTGCTGATCGTCGAGGCCGCTCCAACTCAGGCCGAATTGATGGCGGCCAGTGGTCTTCTGGGAGCGTCGACGACAGTGGAGCCACAATACGATGAGCTTCAACCCAACGGCCCCGAATGCGGGCCCACCTGCTACCAGGGCGAAGTGGAAGTGATGGTCGAGCCCGGCGTCGATTGTCTACATTAGTTGATTCGACGGACCGAAGACCGTGGTGTTCGGTGTGCAATCGGTCGTTGTGACAAGAGAAAAAGCCCCGGCGTCCGAAGTGGACACCGGGGCTCTTTCGTAGCTTTCAGTCCTCGGCCCTGGAGCTAAGGACTAATGCCATACCGACGGGGTTCAGAGCTGAACCA
>SLPW01000343.1 GCA_007131755.1 Myxococcales bacterium
TCGGTCTGCTCTTCGGCTTCTGCACCACCGGCGGCACCGGCACCGGCCATCATCACCGGAGCGGCGGCCTCGGCGCTGACGCCCCACTTGTCTTCCAGCTCTTCCACCAGTCCCGACAATTCCATGACGCTCAGGCCACTGAGGTAGTCGATCACCTGCTCTTTCGTTACGTCTGCCATCGTCTATTCTCCTTTCTGACTCCGCGATTTTCCGCGGACCTATTAAATACCAATCGTTGCTTCGAATCTGTGCGTCATGCGCTCTCGTCCAGATCTCGCTTGCGTGCGGCGAGGAGTCGGACGAACTCGTTGGAGGGCGCGTTGAGGAGTCGCACGAACTTCGTGGGTACCGACTGAAACAGACGCAACAGCGTTGCCCGCATCTCGTCTTTCGTCGGCATATCGGCCAGCCGCTTGACGCCGTCGGCGTCCAGCGCAGAGCCGTCCAAAAAGCCCCCGCGTACCTCAAATTCGTCGTATTCCTTGGCAAAGTCCTTGATCACCTTCGCCGGGCTGACAGCATCTTCCTCGCTAAAGGCGATGGCCGTCGGACCGGTGAACATGTCGGCGATGGCTTCCAGATCCGTATCTCGGATCGCAAGCTTCGCCAGCGTGTTCTTGACCACACGGTACTTGACGTTGTTGGCCCGAAACTCAGCCCGCAACTCGTTGACCGTGTTGACGTCGATTCCCATATGACTCGCCAGGATGACCGACTTCGCATTCTCCAGATCGGAGCGGATCGACGCGACCATTTCTTCTTTCTGGGCGCGATTCACTTCTTCTCCTTGTCGTCGGCAGGAGCGTTTTGCTCCTTCTGATTCATCCAAAATAACAAAACCCTCGACGCCGTAAGCGAAGAGGGTGTGGTGACGCGAATTGACGCTGCCAGGCTTTGTCTAAACGCTCGGGCAGCACTTCGCGTTGCCCCTACCCGTCTCCGCTGGATATTAAGCGCTCACCTCGAGCACACCTGCTTCTTCGACGTCGAAAGCAACTATATGTGGTCCACCGTCATTCGACGGCGAACGGCGCTGTGTCTAGCGGAGTATCATGGTGCCGTCAAGGCGCCGTCACCATGATGGCCTCTTAGAAGCCGTCAAAGAAGTCGGACCGAGGCTCGTCGAGATGATTTGTTTCGCCTCAACGTGATCAACCGCAGGCGTACCCGGAGGGCTACGTCGAGGATTGAGCGCAAAGAGGCGGGACAAATCAGCCGGCGAATGCCGACGGGAGACTCCTTTGATGGCTTCTTATAACATCTCCCGGGCAAACGTGGTGTCCAGCTTGATGCTGGGGCTCATCGTCGCGCTCAGGGCGATGGACTTGAAATAGGGAGCCGTTGCACTGGCTGGCTTCAATCGCGCCAGACGCTCGATGAGGGTCTCCACATTCTCCGTGAGTTCTTCGACCTCAAAGCTCGATCGGCCCACAGGGATATGAACGATCCCGGCCTTGTCGACGCGAAATTCGAGGCGGCCCGCTTTGAGCTTGCCCACGATATCGCTGACGTCGAAGGTCACCGTTCCCGCCTTCGGGCTCGGCATCAGGCCCCGAGGACCCAGCACCCGACCCAGGCGGCCCACCTGACCCATCAGGTCCGGCGTCGCCACGGTGACGTCCCAGTCCGTCCAGCCATCCTCGATGCGCGTAAACAGCTCATCGGCACCCACGAAATCGGCTCCCGCCGCCTCGGCTTCCCTGGCCTTTTCGCCCTTGGCGAAGACCAGCACCTTCGTCTCCTTGCCGGTGCCATTGGGAAGAGATACCGCTCCGCGGACCATCTGATCGGCGTGACGGGGATTGACGTTGAGTCGAATGGCGGCATCGATGGATTCATCGAACCGCGCGTAGGACATCTCCTTGACGAGCGAAATCGCCTCTTCCAGAGAGTATCGCGCCGCCGGATCGACCTTCGTATTCGCCGCAGAATATTTTTTTCCTCGTCTCGCCATCACTTACCTCCAATCACGTCTACGCCCATGGAGCGACAGGTACCGGCGACGGTGCGCGCCGCGTTGTCGATGTCGTCCGTGGTCAAATCCGGCATTTTGATCTCAGCGATCTTCTTGCACTGCTCCCAGGTCAACTGACCCACCTTGTCCAGGTTGGGCACTCCGCTTCCCTTGGGGATCCCCAATTCCTTGAGGATCAACACCGACGCCGGCGGCGTCTTGGTGATGAAATCAAAGGATCGGTCGGCGTATACCGTGATCTCCACGGGGATCAACATTCCCGGCTGGTCCTGCGTCTTCGCATTGAAGGATTTGCAGAACTCCATGATATTGACGCCGTGTTGACCCAGCGCCGGTCCTACCGGAGGCGATGGATTCGCCTGGCCGGCCATGACCTGCAATTTGATCTGTCCAATTACTTTCTTAGCCATTTTTCTCCTCTCTATCTCCACGCACCGCTCGTCGGTGCGAGTGCAGTTTGACGTTGAAGCTCGTTGCGTCCCGCATCGGCGGTCCGGCGGCTTACAACTCCTGCCACAAAAAAACCCTCCCCTTTTGCGCCGCTCTCGCTTTGGCGCCAGCGGCAAGGGAGGGCTTGCCTTACATCAACCGATGCGCCGAATCAAGACCTGCCGTCGGCGCGTTCTGATCGGGTCGTTCTTTATTCCTCGACGCCTTCGACCTGCTCGAAGTCGAACTCCACCGAGGTGGGGCGTCCGAAGATCTCCACGAAGACGCGCAGCTTCTCTTTGTCTTCCTGCACTTCCTCGATGGTACCGGTGAAATCCTTGAAGTTGCCTTCCACGACCCGGATCTTGTCGCCCTTTTCGTAGGTATAGGTCGGCTCCGCCGTAAGTGTACCCTCTTCGATACGATCGGAGATCTGCTTGACCTCCGACTCCGGTACGGGAGAGGGTTTTCTC
Organism: Myxococcales bacterium; assembly: GCA_007131755.1. Taxonomy (GTDB): domain Bacteria; phylum Myxococcota_A; class Bradymonadia; order Bradymonadales; family Bradymonadaceae; genus SLJM01. The sequence goes on from SLPW01000343.1 coordinate 2,878, forward strand.
TGGCTTCCTCCGACGAAACCCACGATCTTGGGGGTGTCCTTGACGATATGCCAGGCCCGATCGCTGAGGTTCATCTTCACGAAGATATAACCGTTGTAGAACTTCTTTTCCCGCGTGCGGCGCTTGCCGTTTTTGACCTCCACCACCGTCTCGGTGGGGATATAGATCTCCTCGAATTCGTCTTCGGCATTCTTGGCCTTGATGCGTTGCTCCAGGGCCTGCTTCGCCTTGTTCTCGTATCCCGAGAAAGTCTGGACGATATACCAGTGTTTCGATTTTTCCGTGTCTGCCATACGTCTTCGTCCTCGCGTCAATACCGGCTAACTCACTTCCCGGGCCGGATCTAAAGCCCCCGCGTCAAGATCCAATCCGTCACCGGTTGCCATACCTGGTCGGCGCCCCACAGAAAGAAGCTGAGCAACACCGTGAAAATCACCACCTGCACCGTCGACACCTTGGTGTCCTGAAATCCCGGCCAGGTCACCTTTCGAAGCTCCACAACCGTCTCGTGGATGAAGGGATCGATCTCGGGGTGTTTCTTCATGAACACGATCAATCCGGCCGTGAGCCCGATGGCCAACAAGGCCGTCAGCTCCACGATCCCGAACCAGACGTGCTGCTGGAGCATATCGATATCCTGCCATGCCCAGTCCAAGGCCTTCTTGAATAGCACGAAGCCCAGGATCGCCGTGCCGATATAGCTGAGTGTGACTCCTCTCGATACTTCCATGCTCGTTCTCGTCTGGGTCCTGTCGTCCGCCGTCCGTCGCGGCCGCCTGCCATCGAAGTCCACCGATGTCGTCGTGGTGGCTATGGGACTGCACTTCACCGCTTGTTGGGATGTCCCTTTGGCGATCCCTGAGGGCGGTATCGCAAATGGAACAGCGCCATGGTCGGTCCCATTCCGCCAACTCCACAGCGATGGGATCGACGAAAAGAGGCGGGGCGCATTTACGGCGCCCCGCTTGCCAACTCAAAACAGGCCAGGAGGGACTCGAACCCCCGACCGTCGGATTTGGAATCCGATGCTCTCCCAACTGAGCTACTGGCCTACATCTGTCGCGCAGGTGACGACAGGGCGCACAGCGGCGCCCTGTCGTCGGTGAGTCAAACGCTCACCACCTGCCGGTTTATTTCCCACTTGACCCAGGGCCCAGCGGGGTTGTCATCACTCGATGACCTCGGTGACCACGCCGGCGCCCACGGTACGGCTTCCCTCGCGGATGGCGAAGCGAAGCTCTTCTTCCAGGGCGATGGGGGTGATCAACTCCGCCGTGACCGTGATGTGGTCTCCGGGCATCACCATCTCCACGTCCTGCTGCAGGAAGACCTCGCCGGTGACGTCGGTGGTGCGGAAGTAGAACTGAGGTCGGTAGCCGGCGAAAAACGGGGTGTGCCGTCCGCCTTCTTCCTTGGTCAGGATATAGACCTCGGCGCCGAATTTGGTATGCGGCGTCACGCTGCCCGGCTTGGCCAATACCTGGCCACGCTGGACGTCCTCTTTCTTGATGCCGCGCAGCAGGCAGCCCACGTTGTCGCCGGCAAGTCCCTCGTCGAGGAGCTTGCGGAACATCTCCACACCGGTGACGACGGTCTTTTCGGCCTTCTCCTGCATGCCGACGATCTCCACCTCGTCTCCGGGATGGACGATGCCACGCTCGATCCGACCGGTGACCACCGTTCCTCGACCGGAGATGGAGAAGATGTCCTCAATGGGCATCAAAAACGGCTTGTCCGTCTCGCGCTCCGGGGTGGGCACGAAATCATCGACGGCCGCCATCAATTTCAGGATCGCCTCGTCGGCCAGCTCACCCTTCTCCCCGTCCAGGGCTTTAAGGGCGGAGCCAACGACGATGGGCGTGTCGTCTCCCGGGAACTCGTATTTGTCCAGAAGCTCCACGACCTCCATCTTCACCAGCTCGATGAGGTCTTCGTCGTCCACCATGTCCGCCTTGTTCAGGAAGACCACGATGGCCGGCACGCCCACCTGACGAGCGAGCAAGATATGCTCACGGGTCTGAGGCATCGGACCGTCGGCGGCCGAGACGACCAGAATGGCACCGTCCATCTGGGCGGCTCCAGTGATCATATTCTTGACGTAGTCGGCGTGACCGGGGCAGTCCACGTGGGCGTAGTGACGGTTTTCCGTCTCGTATTCCACGTGGGCGGTGGCGATGGTGATCCCGCGCTCCCGCTCTTCCGGAGCGTTGTCAATATCCTCGAACTGCATCCCGCCCGATCCCTGCTGTTCGCCGAGAACGCGCGTGATGGCGGCAGTCAACGTCGTCTTTCCGTGGTCGACGTGCCCAATCGTTCCCACGTTGACGTGGGGTTTCGTTCGCTCGAATTTCTCCTTGGCCATGTTCTCAACTCCTTTGGCTCGTTTTGCCAAATGTAATGGTTGACAGCTTGATGGACGGAACGCGAAGCATCCGGGCCGCGACTCACGACCGTTTCGGCTCGTCACCGACGCCTTCGCTTCCGTAGCGAATGGCGACTTCAGAATCCAGTGACTTCGCCGTAGAGCCCTCGACCGGATTTGAACCGGTGACCCCTTCCTTACCATGGAAGTGCTCTACCACTGAGCTACGAGGGCATAACCGTCGTCGTCGACCGCTTCCCGAAGTCGACGCCTATGTAAACAAGCGGGAGACGGGAGTCGAACCCGCGACCCTCAGCTTGGAAGGCTGATGCTCTACCAGTTGAGCTACTCCCGCATCAACACATGCCGAAGTGCCTCGACATGCGTCTTGCGTTCATGGTGGGGGGAGGATTCGAACCTCCGAAGGCTGAGCCGCCAGATTTACAGTCTGGTCCCTTTGGCCACTCGGGTACCCCACCGCGACAGGTGTACCTACTTCTTTTTATTTTCAGCGTCAACCGCTGTTGTCTTTCCCTCGCGACAGGCGCCGAAGATGCCGTTTTTGGCGCCTCTCTTCAGAGCTGGCGACAGGACTTGAACCTGCAACCCACTGCTTACAAGGCAGTTGCTCTGCCAATTGAGCTACGCCAGCATTCTGCGCCCTGGCATTGTTGAATTTGCGAAAATTCCGCAAAGTCGCGCCAGCGGGGGGCAGATAGATATAAGTCCCGCACCGCCCTGTCAAGCAAAAAGGACTTCCGTCGCCCTCA
>SLPW01000147.1 GCA_007131755.1 Myxococcales bacterium
ATTCGATACGGCACCTATCACCTGGTGGTGGGATTGTTGTTGGGCTTGCCCGGGCTGCTGTTGGGATTGATGGCCACATTTACGGACCATACGGTGACGTATTGGAATCAAAATCTATTCTGGGCCAATCCACTGACGCTGGGGGTGGTGGCTCTTTCCGTGATGGTGCTTCGCGGATCCCTTCGCGGTCGGCGCTGGCTGGTGGGTTTGTGGACCGTGCTAGCGCTGGTGGCGTTGGTGGGGGTGGTGATCAATCTGTTGGGATTCGCCGTGCCTGCGCTTTACCAGGATACGTCGTCGGCGATGGTGCTGATGCTGCCCATCCTCGTCGGGGCCGTCGCCAGCGCGTGGATGGTGGACGGCGAACTGTTGAGGGAAGAAGCAGATGGTGGACGAGGCGAAGGGTAAGGGGATGAAATCTGCTAGGTTCTGGTGGCCTGCCAGAGGCGGCGCAATTCGCCGAAGACCAGCGGCAGGGCGACGAGGGTATAGACGGAGGTGGCGATGATGAGGAAGGCCACGGTCTGACGCAGGGACTCGACGGGCCAGTGAGAACGAAGCTCGAGAAGTACCAGGGCCATGGCAGTGGTGGCGACGAGGCTTGGGGCGATGGCGCGAGCGATGTCGGGCTCCCGAGTGCCGATGATTCGGCGCATGCACCAGTGGTAGGACAGGCGACTGGCCAATTTACCGAGGATGACGGCGGCGCCGGCGCCGGCGAGTCCGAAGTAGTGCACGCCGACAAGAAGGGCGGGGATCATCACGAAGAGGCTCTCGAACATGCGAATCTTAAAAGCCAGGTCCGGGCGGTTGACGGCCTTCAGGGCCGTGGAGTTCGTCCCTCCGATGGTGTGAATCCAGGCGGCGACGGCCAGCAGTTGAAGGGGAACGACGGCCTCCAGCCACTCCTCACCGAAGCCGAAGCGAAGGATCTCCGCAGGGTAGAATAAGAGGGCACAGAGGATGGGGGAGACGGCGAGGGTGCTGAAGCGGATGGACCCCAGGTAGAAGCGGTTGAGCGCCACCAGATCGGTCTGGATGCGGCTGTAGGCGGAGAAGAGCACCCTGGTGAGTGCAGCCATCAGCTTTCCTCGGATGGCGTCAGTCAGCAGGAAGGCGATGGTGTATGCGCCGAGGCTTGCGGCACCGACGAGCTTACCGACGATGAGATAGTCGGACTGCTTGGAGATGAAGCTGAAGATGCGTTGGCCCGTGATATAGCCGCCAAAGCCCAGGGTGCGGCGAAGTGAAGAGAAGCTGAAATTGGTGCGCTGTGGTGAGGCGATGAGGAGGCGTAGGGTGGTCACGGTGGCGATGGAGAAGATGACCCACTGGGCGACCAGTGCCCAGACGCCGGCGCCACACAGCGCCAGGACCACGGCGACGCCGGCTCCGAGGAAGGTGGCGAAGACCTCGATCTTTGCGAGCAGCGCAAAGCGAAGTTCTCGGTTCAGTTTGACCTTCTGATAGGTGGCGAAGGGATCGATGATCACCGGAATGGCGAGGACGACGATCACCGCCGTCAGTTGTGGCTCTTCGTAAAACCAGGCCACCGCCGGTGCTCCCGGAATGATGATGGCCACGTAGAAGATACATCCCACCAGGATCGCTCCCAGATGACCGGTGTACAGGTCGACGTCGCTCAGCTCCTCGTCCTTTCGCTGCACCAGGGCGGCGACGATTCCGAGCTTTTCGATGGTCTGAATCAGGCCGGTGAAGACGACGGCCATGCCGACGAGTCCGAAATATTCGGGAGCCAGGATTCTGGCGAGGATGAGCTTGGTGGCGAAGCTGGCGAGATTGGAGAAGAGCAGTCCCGCCCCCTGCCAGGCGGTGCCGCCGAGTAATTTACGCAAGAAAGTGGTGTCGTCGTGTCCGGCGGGCCTTCCTTCGGCATCGGATGCACTCATCGTCGCTTCATCCCCCGGCTGTGTCGCCTTTCCCTCAGAAACGATTAATAATCTAAACGCGAGCCACGTTGCTACGATAAGGCCAATATGATTGAATCAATGGCATCGTGACCGTAGAGACGGAGGATTGAGATGAATTCGCGCAAATTCGGGCGGTGGTTGAATTTTCGATGGGCGTGGAAGAGGCGTGCTGCACGTCGGATGATACGTGCGTCGTCGCGCAGCAGCCGACGCCGACGCCGCCGACGCCGCGGACTCCATCATCACGACTCGCCGATGGCCATGGTGGTGGCGCTGGTGATCATTTTTCTTGTCGTGATGTTCTCGTCCAACGATTCCGATGGGGCGATGTTGGAGACACCGACGCAACCGGAAGTGGAGAGTTGGACGGCCGATCACAATGAGGCTGGCGAAGCGGGGATGGTCACCGAGTAGAGTCAGACTTGGAGCCGCCACCGGTGACGGCGCAGGGATCGTCTTTCGGCCACCACATCCACAAGATCAGGATCACCGTCAGGGTGTTGGCGACGGAGAAGAACCAGTACAGCTTCTCCGGCCAGATGGCGGCGGGATAGCTCAAGAACAGAAAGGGAAGGGCGGGGATGAGCAGTCGCCGATCGAAGGCGATGGCGAGCAGAAAGATGGCCATGGAATAGGTGACCATCTCGAAGGCGAAGGAGCTGTGGTAGTCGATATCCCGGATCCAGACGATGCCGCGGTGAGCGGAAATGAAGCCGAAGGCGGCGATGACGCACCAGATCATGCGTCGGTTGAGTTCGTTTGTGAAAAAGCGCTCCCGGCCAAGGTAGGCGACGGCGCCGACGAGCGCGGTGAGGCCGACGATATGGAAGAACATCCGCTTCGGAGTGACCTCGATGACGCCCTTTTCCGTGGCGATGGCGAGGCCGAAGGAGAGCACCGTCCATAGGATGCCCATGACGAGGATGAAATAAGCTCGCGAGCTACGGCCGACCTCGGTGTCGACGTCGCGACGGATCTTCTGGAGATGCTCGAATTCACGCTGTCGACTTTCGAGATCGTCCTCCAGCGCTTCGAGGCGTCGCTGGTACTCCGGGTTGGGTGCAGGGAAGTCGGAGATGAGCAGAGAGGCTGCTTTGAAGGCGTTGCGCCGAAGGGCTCGGTCGGCCATCGCCTCCAGCACTCGTTGGAGGCCGTCCTGGGCGCCGCGATGATGGGGGTCGATCTTCAATGATTGTTCATAGGCGAAGCGACATTGGCCGAAGACGCCGTAGAGGGTGGCGTCGTCGATGGGCTTGTCCTCTTTCTCATGTGTGAGGAGTTGGAGGACTTCCTCGAGGCGCGCGTCTCCCTGATCGGAGAGTCGAGATGCTTCGCGTCGGCGACGAAAATCGTGCAGGGCGGATCGAAGGGAGCGGACGTCGGCGAAGCGCTCCTGAGGGTCACGGGCCATGGCCCGGCGGCAGAGGGCGGCCAGGTCTTCGGGGACGTCATCGTCGAAGGTGGGCGATGGGCATTTGTTGGCTCGCAGCATGACGGAAAATAGGGTGGGGCCATCATAAGGTGGGCGCCCCGTGAGCGCCTCGTAGAGCATGGCCCCCAGAAGAAAGACGTCCGTGTGGGGACCGAGGGCCGATCCGTCGCCCTCGGTCATCTCCGGGGCCATATAGCAGGGAGTGCCGGCGGGGCTGTCCACATCATCGGCGCAGACCAGCCTCCCCGTAGGGTCGTCGTCGATGGAGACGGCGATTCCCCAGTCCAATACGTAGACTTCGCCGAATTCGCCGAGCATGATGTTTTCGGGCTTTAGATCGCGGTGGATAATGCCGCGGCTGTGGGCGAACTCGATGGCATTGCAGACCTGGATGAGGATCTCCACGTGGAGTTCGACGGGATCGTCAGCCTCGAAGGTGCCCGGGGCGCAGTCGGGATCGTCGATGATCTCCATCCAGGAGGTGCCCTCGATCTTCTTCATGACGATGACCGGCTCGTCGTCGTCGTCTCGACCCAATGTGTAGATGGGGATGATATTGGGGTGCTCGAGGAGCCCCGTGGTCCAGCCCTCGCGCAGGAGGACGAGCGTGGAGTGTTCGGATTGTGCGTCTTCGCGCACCTTCTTGAGGGCCACATCTCTTCCGAGCGAGAGCTGCTCGGCGAGCTCCACGCGGCCCATTCCTCCCTCGCCGAGCAGCCCTTTGACGCGCAATTCCGGCAGGGTGTCGCGGTCCGATTCGTGAAGCAGGCGCGGGAGCCGGTCCACGAGCTCGGCCGAGGTCTGTGCTCCGAGCCCGTTGGGGCGAAGAGTGAGGGTCTTCGCTTCCTCGAGGTCGCGGTCCTCGAGCCCCATAGTCTTCCACTGAAGGGTGAGCGTCTTTTCGGCGCTGGTGAGGGTGGCTGCGTCGGTCATGGGGATTCGCATTTGGGAGAGATAACGGCGAAGATCGTGTGCGAAGCACATTGGCTTGAAAGTGGGGGGCGATCAAGACACGGAACTGGTGGGTGTCGGTTCTTGACATGCTCCCCTCCCCCCCCGGTAGCATGATAGGCATGCTCGGTCACCGTGAGGGGGCTGCCTGTCGCAACTCCAATATTGGCAAGACACTCTTCACGATCCTCAGTGGCGAATCGTGGAGGAAAGTGATCATGAGATATTGGACTTCCGGGTCACCATTGATGCCAGGAGTCTCAACGGGGGTGTGATCCCCACGGCGCCGGGACAGGGTCATTATGCGTCGGAAGAGGACTATGTACAGGCTGTGGAGGACCTGCTCGGGGTTCGGCCGCGGGCCCCAGGGGGGTGTCAATGGCCCCCCATTTTCTGCGAAGGTAGAGGAATTTTTATGAAGGCTCGAAAGTCGCATTCTTTGTTCGTTTCGTTCGTCCTCGCCGTCGCTATGCTCATTGCAGGCTGCGGTTCCGATGGGCCCCCTGATCAATTGGTTCCCTCCGGGGAGAATCAAGATGTCTCGGTGGAAACAGAGGATCCACCGGGGGAGAATTATGATCCCCCGGAGGTCGAAATCGTTGTCGCTCCGTCGAGTCTGAGCAATGAGACAGATCCCAGGTTTGAATTTGAATGTCTCGATAACCGTAGTTGCGAGTTCACCTGTCGGCTCAATGACTTTGATGCCGAACCCTGTGACTCGCCAGTGGAATACGAGGACCTGGACGATGGCGAACAGGTCTTCGAAGTCGTCGCCGTCGACGAATACGAGTTGGAAAGTGAACCCGTCCAATGGAGTTGGACCGTCGACACCGTTGTGCCCATCGTCGAAGACCTCTCCGGTCCTGGAGATCCGACCACTCAGACCTCGGCTGTCTTTGATTTCGATTGCTCCAAGGAAAAATGTCAGTTCACCTGTGAATTGACAGGGCTGTCCGAAGGAATTGTGGAAGCATCCACCGAATGTGAGCCCGGTCATATTTATACCGGCCTTGCCGACGACGATTATACCTTTACGGTCACGGCCTCCGACCAGGCGGGCAATACCAGCGTCGCCGAAAGCTGGAGCTGGACCGTGGACTCGACACTATTGGAGACGAATTGGGCGATGATGTCCGCAGGTGTTCTCCATACCTGTGGAGTACGAGTCGACGGAAGCCTGTGGTGCTGGGGCAAAGGCGATTATGGTCAGCTCGGACTGGGTGATACATCGAACCGAACCACGCCCGAACAGGTGGGAAGTGACACTGATTGGAAAAGCGTCTCTGTAGGCTCGCCCCACACCTGTGGAGTGCGAGTCGACAACACATTGTGGTGCTGGGGCAAAGGCGAGTATGGCCAACTCGGGCTAGGCGATGAATTGGACCGAACCACACCGGAGAGGGTCGGAGGTGACAAGGACTGGGAAAGCGTCTCTGCAGGCATCATGCATACCTGTGGAGTACGAGTCGACGGAAGCCTGTGGTGCTGGGGCAAAGGCGAGGATGGCCGGCTCGGACTGGGCGATGAATTGCACCGTAGCACGCCCGAACAGGTAGGGGGTGACGTGGATTGGGAAAGCGTCTCTTCAGTATTGAGGCACACCTGTGGCGTGCGAAACGACGGAAGCCTGTGGTGCTGGGGCAAAGGCGCGAGTGGCCGGCTAGGCTTGGGCGATGATACGTCGAATCGAACCAC
>SLPW01000154.1 GCA_007131755.1 Myxococcales bacterium
CGCGGAAGATGTGGAGGCGTAAAGCGATGTACACGGAGCAGTAAACGCGGCGAATAAGGCATCGGGTTTGCGGTGATCGTCTATAGTGCTCCGAGGATGCGCCAATGACCGGGAGTTCGCCCTGGCAGGTCGCGTTCCCACGAATACAGCGGTCGCCCCGGAGACGCACTTCCGCATCATTCGGTTGCCAATCCCAGATCACCGTCGCTATCCTCCGACCTGCGGGGACATAAGTCCCCGGTCCGCCATTTTCTCTCCCTGTGGAGCGTCCATGTTTCTCCTCCGAGTCTGTACCCGGCTTGCTGAACATGGCGTTCCCTATGCCGTCGTCGGCGGCCATGCCCTGGCCCTTCACGGTGCTCCGCGCGGGACCCTGGACATCGACGTGGTGATCGAGCGCTCTCTGTCGGCCTTCGAGTCCGCCGAGAGCGCGCTACGCTCACTGGGATTGACTTCCTATCTTCCCCTGACGGCGAAATACGTATTCGAGAATCTCGATGAGTTGCAGCGAGAGCGCAATCTAATCGCCTGGTCCTTCATCAACCAGTCCAACCCGATGGAAATCGTTGACGTCATCATCGCCTATGACCTTGACTCTCTCGACGTCGAAGAAAAGCTCGTGGCTGACACCACCATCCTGGTCGTCACCCTCGAATCCCTGGCCAGGATGAAGCGCCACACCGGACGACCCCAGGACATGGCCGACGTCGAAGCTATGGAACGACTTATGGAGGACGAATGATCCCAAAGAAGCGGGCAGTACAGTATTTCACCGACGAAGATCTGGAGCGCGCTCGAGAACTCACCCCCACCCAGATCGCCCGCTTCGTCGAGGAGTTTCGACTCCTTTACGGACTGCGCGAACTCCCACCCATCCCCGAGGAGTTTCGAGACCTCGTCGATCCCGACTATCCCCACGACCACGCCGAAGCCTCATAACCCCCCCTCACTCCTCAGCCATCATATGCCTCATAAATTGAAGCTCCGCCTGATAAGCCCTCTTCCTCACCGGATCGTCCACTAGCTCCAGGAGCCTCTCACAATATTGAATCGCCTTCGGCAGCTTGCGCACATGATGCTGATACAACGCCACCAGCATCTCCAGGGTGTCGACGTGATCGGAGTCGCAGTGGTTCAGATAATATTCGAGGCTCGCCACGGACGTCTCGAACTCCTTCATTCCAAACGCCGCCGCCCCCTTTCCGAGGTATCCCACACAATTTGTGGATTCCGCTTCCAGCACCTGCCCAAAAGCCTCCAGTGAGCGCTCATAGTCGAGAAACTCCAGCAGCACCGCCCCCAGATTCAACCGACTCTCTACATGGCTGCCACTTGATCTAGCGGCGCGCCGAAAATGCTCCACCGCCTGCGTCGCATCTCCCTCCGCCAGGGCCACCAGCCCCAGATTATTCCACAGCTCGGCCCGCCCATCGTCCAACTCCCAGGCCTGGCGAAGCGTCACCCACGCCGCCGACGGATTTCCCCGTTGGGATTCCAGCGCTCCCAACACCAGCAGCGCCTCTACGTCATTGGGGTCCGCCCGAAGTACCTCCTCCGCCGCACGCCGGACCTCCCATTGGTTTCCGGTACGCAACTCCACTCCCGGCGTCGAGTAATGCTCCGCCTTCACTCCCTCCACTTCCGTCACCGGAAAGATTGCAGACTCCCAATCACTGATATTGCGGGCCGCCAATTGTGCCCACTCCGTATACGTCCCATACGTCAACGCCACCTGGTGCGCCTGCGACATCGTCTCCAGCGCCCGATCCTGGAGGGGAAAGGCCAACTCCTCAATGGCCATCTCGTATTCGAATTCCTGGTCTGGCAACAACCCCTCCGGCAACGGCAGATCGAATAGCGCCTCGGCAAATTCCATATAGCTCTGCCCGATCCGATATGCAGCGGCGCTCGTCCACTGTGCCGACCGCATCTCCACGACTTCGCGATAGATATCCTCCGCTCTCTGTTGCAGCTCCGCCTTAGTCTTCGCCCCCTCTACCAATCGCTCCGGCGGCCACGACAGACCAACAGACAAAAACTGCTCAAAGACGTGCTCTCCCTGCCGAAATCTGGCCTCCGCCGCGGCGTGACTGCTCTGTCGGCGATATTCCTCCGCCTCTGCTCCGTAGGCGGCCCTCCAGACGGGCTCATCGCTCCAAAGGCCCACGGCATCGGAATAATATTCGTCGGCCCGGCCCCAATCACCGCCGGGTATCTCCTCCATCGCCAGGCCCAGCGCGACGAAGACCTCGACGCGTTCGTGGGGCTTCAATTCGTCGCCATATCTCTCCAGATAGTTCTCGAGGCGTTCGTAACTTTGCCCCCACTGGCCACGCTCACCCTCCAGAAGCGCCAACCTCAGATGCACGATCCGGTCCCCATCGTGCTCGTCTACATATCGCTGAAACCCGGCGATCGCCTCGTCCCATACCTCCAGTTGCTCCGAGAGTTCGCCCAGCAAATAACACCCTTCTGCATCGCCCCGCTCACAGGCCTCCTGATACAATTGAGCAGCCCGCTCGAAATCGCGCTTTCCCCCACGACCGCGATAGGCGTCGTGTCCCATCTGCCGACACTGCACCGCCGTCGTACAACCCTCATCACGATTCACGCTGCTGGCGTACCCCTGCTGTCCCTCTTCGGCGTTCTGGCACGACTCCGATCCATCGTACACCAGCCCATCCGGGCACTCCGGAATTCCCACACAGGACTCCCGGTGGGAGCTATAGGCCTGTCCCGGCCAGCAACAGGCCCCCTGAGTGTCCACATTTCTCACCTGCCCTTCCACCTCACAGGGCTCGGCTGCTGCAAACGCTCGTCCCCGATTGATCAAGGACTGCAGCGTCGTCGCAAATCCCGGCTCATCTTCCGTCGCCCCCGTCACCAGCGCCACCTGCCGCACCGAGTGATCCCTGACGGTCACCGACGGCGTCTGCATCCCCACCATCGCCCGCCGCACGTAATTTTCCGCCTCCGCCGGTGTCACATTCCCATCTCCCGTCGTATCCGCCCATCCCCGAAACGCCCCTAAGAGTGCATAACTGAAGGCCGGTCGATCCACCGTCGGCCCCGGAAGAGAGTGGGCCGCCTCGTCGTGGCGCGCCGCCGAAAACACGATATCTCGCTCTCCCAATCCGAACTGAAGGCGCGACGGATCGGGCACCACCGCCTGGGTCCCGGTCAGACTCTGGCCATACTCCGACTGCCCCGAAAAGCAGGCGTCGATCACCATGATCGTCTGACCCTGGCGACCTTGTGCCAACATCTCCTCCACCTCCGATTGCGCCATCGATCCGGTGCGAAAATCCTCCGCCGTATGGTTGAGCGCCGCTGCTCCCACGAAGAGCCCCTCCGGACTCCTGTCGGTCGGATCCGGCGCCCCGTGACCGATGAAGACAAACCACACCCGCCCTTCCTCTCCGACCTTCTCCAGATGCTGCGGCACCTCGCGATTGATCACCGACGGCACTGCCCGGGCATTGGTGATTAGCAAGATCCTGTCTTCGTCCAGACCCATTTGGCCCCGAAAAAATGCCTTCCAGTCGAGCCCTGTAATCTCCGCTCCCGCCACATTCGTCAGGTTGTGATATTGTTCCACAGCGATGATGATCGCCACATCTCGCGCTCCCTGGTCGGTCTGCGCCACCGGACGGTCGATGGGGGGAAGATCGACGAAGTCCTCACCAAATTGTGCCATCGCCACGGACGCCACCATCAGGCAGGCCGTGACGATCACCAGCCCCACCAGATATCTTCTCACCAATCGAACCATCGCAGTCTCCCGGTCGCCATTCAACGGGCAACGTCCCGTTTACAACAGGTTGCACCAATTCGTGCCGCCGACACAATAACTTTGTCAAAAATAAGCGTTCCGCACCCCCGGAGCGCGGCCAGCTTGGCCGCATTTCGGCCTGGCAGCCCGCGCTCCCAAAAGAGTATGGCCGCACAATTTCGTGAGCTTGCTGTTGACGGATGCCCGCGACAACTCATCCCCAAATCTCCACCCCTTTGTCGCACTCATTTTGCCAATGGCGATTGAATTTCAACGCCAATCCCGACGTCTCCTTCGGCGGCTTGTCTTCTAACCATTGCCATTGTCTTCACTCAATGCCAAACTCTCGAAATATAATTGGGTTGGCTCCTTGAACTTGCTTGAACGTCGAGAACTGAGATGAGTACTTCTTACCGGTGGGTTTCGTGCACGGCTTTTCTCTCCCTTCTGATCTTCGCCATCGCTTCCTGTGGAAGTAGCGATCTTGCCGAACTAGACGGCGACCTCTCGGAGTTGGCCGAAAAACCCGATGGAGAAGACGGCGACGCCGACTCCTCGGACTCCGAGACCGCCGCCCTCGGTGGCGTTCCGGCCGCCCAGGATGGCGAGGACGTGTGCCTCGGTGACATCGTCCCCCCTCGTGGCGCCGCCGGTCGCGCATATTTCCCGGCCACCGCCGTCTCCCAAACTGCTCCCTTCGAAGAACTGGACCGCCGCGCGCGACAACAGATTCTCGACGACGTATGCATCGAAAACGTCCCCTGTGACACCATCGAGCGCGAAGTCCAGATCTGGGAGCGACATGAAGGTGCGGGCTATCGCTGTGTCATGGCCATCATCGACCGACAGACTCGCGACGAATGGATCCGCGAGGTGGAATCCAGCCTGCCCGATCGACTCGTCGACCGAGGCCAGGACGTCATCGGAACTCTTCGCGGCATCGCCGAGAATGACAGCCCGCGCGTGACCATCGCCGAGATTACCGACCGGGGCGCCCCCGGAGGTCCCCGCGCAGAGTGGCTGCACCGCAGTATCGAGCGGGCGCTCCACCAGATGGACGTCCACGTCATCGCTCGACGTCCCGATTGGAGCGGTTACGGTGTCCCCGACAACGTCGACGGTGTCATCCGAGCCGAGATCGCCGCACTGGACGAAGAACACAACCCCATCGAGATCAGTTGGAAGGTGCGAAGCGCCGACCGCATCCTGCGCGGCGAGTCTCTGGTATTGCCCGACTTCGCCACGCCCAACGTCGATGAAGCCAGCCATCTTCCGCGCCTCGACATCAACGACGACGAAGTATCTCTTCTCTTCGACAGCCGCGACGGCGGCGGACTCTGTCATGGCCAGCGCACCGAACTATGGCTCGAGACCGACGAGGACATGCACGTGCGCGTCTTCAACCTGTACGGAAATCGAAGCGGCCACGCCATCTTCCCCGCCATTCCCGGTGACGACGATCTGGTGCGCTCCGGCGTTCCCGTCTCGCTGGGCCAATTTCGAGCCATGCGCCACGGGGATATCGGAGCCGAGCGATTCTTGGTCATCGCCTCTCCCAACCCTGAGTCGCTGGATCGTTACTCCAGCATCGATCGATTCTGCCGGCTCCCTTCCTCTCTGGCTCACTCCCTGCAGCACGGGCAGGACCTCCCCAACAGCGGCGACGTCTATTTCTATGAAACCGGATTTCGCCTCATGGACGGGGAGGAATGCGCTGAATTCAGCTTTGACGAGCGCGAAAAACAACAGATCCTCGACATCGTGCGCTCCGCTCCGTCGTGCTGGTAAGGCCAGCCCCCTAACCCGGACTATTCATGACCGTTCTGCTGCGACTTTGCAGATGCCGATGGACACTGGCGCTGAACCGCTCCCTTAAGGTCGCTCTCCCTCCACGATGCGCTGTCACCCGCAAGCGGGTACCCGGTCGGTCGTCATCATCCAGTGTTCATGCGGCCCGGACCCGCAAGCGGGTACCCTGTCTCGCGACGAACCTCATGGATAATCCGGGCTAATCGTACGACGCCACTCAGGTCGCATAAGACCTCTCGGCGTTCTTCGATCACCATTCTCCGACCAACTTCCGCTTTATACGGGGACGCGATCTAGTCTAGAGTTTCGCCATTTTGTAGGCCGGTCTGGACAGAAGGACAAGGCCTGCGTCGTGTTGTCGGACGGTGGAAAGGGAATCCAAACGGCCGATAAAAGAAGGTAAA
>SLPW01000485.1 GCA_007131755.1 Myxococcales bacterium
AACAGGGCGATGCGAAGCCACTGTCCGGGTTCTGCGTCGACGTGATAGATATCCTCTTGCTGGCGGAATTCTCCGTCCTCCAGGATGGGCTCGTCGATATTGCCGACGAATACGAAACGCTCTCCCGGCTCGGCCAATGAGATCTGGCCCGGACCGGACTCACCGATCATATTCAGATCGGGATCGGCGGCCAAATCGCCATAGTAGTCGACGGAGGGAAGGCAGATCATCTCTTGCGTCACCGTCGTGCCCGGTCCGCACTCCAGGACCGACTCGGGCACACACAATCTCAGTTCGACGTCGAAGATCGTCCCCTCTCCACAGATGTCTTCCATGGGCCTGCATACCTCCTCACCGGATGGCATCTCCGTGTCGTCGCCGCATACGTCATCAGCGGGCACACACTCTTCGTTGAGAGCCACCGCGCCGGGCCCACAGCTCTTCTGGATGGTGGGAACACATTCGCCATCGTCTTCGGTGGTGTCATCACCGCACTGCACCGCAGGATCGGCCACACAGCGCCCGAAGGTTTCATCGAATTTGGTTCCTTCGGCGCAATAGGCGTCACCGGCCCGTACACAGAGTCCAAGCTCGGCGTCGTGCACCTCCCCGTCTTCACACTCGACGGCGGGTTCACAAAGACCATCCTCGTTGGGCTCGGTCCCTTCGCCGCATTCCGTTACGTCCACCTCCTCCCCTCCCCCGCAGGCCGCGAAGCCACAGGCCAGTAGGACGACGAATATCTTTTTGAAAAACCGCTTCATATCCGATGAATCTCCAGCAAGAGCACGCCTGAAAAAGCTCACTGCTTTGCGCACGTAAGGTGGACGCTCCAGGAAGCCAGGGTGGCGTTCGTGCAACAAGACTGATTGTCGATATACAACAGCCACACTCCGTTGGCCGACGTCCCCTCGAGAGCCTCGAAGGAGTCCACCGGCTCCGTCTCATCGGGATAGCTGGTGGTGAGACTACCGCTATTGCCCGTCCGCAGGGCGATGAGATCGCTGACGTTGGGGGCGTCCAGATCGATATGAATCTGTGTGGCCAGGCCCGAGGGCATATCCATCACCACCGATGCGTCCAGGATCTCACTGCAACCGCTGACGGACAGCGCCGAGTCCTCTATATCGCCGGCCAGAATATCACGGGGCGGCTCATGGATTCGTTCGCCCTCTACGAAGACCACCTCCGTGCCGGTGAGACCGAAATAGGTCCCGTCGTCGATATCGGTGAGGGCCTCCAACTCCAGGACATAAATCCCCTGGGCCAGTGTCTCCACGATATCGACCCGCTGTTCGTCGACCGACTCGTCCACCAGGCTCGACTCGTCGATATTCCAGAGACGCAGCGCCGCTTCTTCTCCGGCGTCGAATAAAAACCTCGCGTCCAGTTGAAGATCGATATGGGTTTGCAACACCACCACCTCCCGGTCGCCGGCGGACAGAGAATCGAGGGAGTAATTGTCGGAAAATCCGCTGTCTGCACTCATCAACTCTCGTGGCGTGACGACATCGAGGGAGACGTCGAAGCCGAGCAGTGGTTCGTCACCCACGTTCTCCACCTCCAGGGTGAATTCTCCGGGCCCGGGAAATAGCTCCGCCACATCCACCACCTCTTCGGAGCTGCTCTTTTCGAAGACCATTTGGCCCTGGGGATTCTTAAGCCGAAGCTCGATATCACCCCCCGAAAGATTGGAGATATTGCCCACCAATACATCGAAGGACTGGGCGTCGAAGACCTCTTCGTAGATCCCGCCGGGCTCGAGGGTGTCCACCGCCTGACCTTCGATCTCGAAATGCAACCCACCGGAGACGAGCGTAAAAGTACTCCAGGGACGGGAAACGACGAAATAGGGGCCCGCCTGCGGGGCCTCCAGCGACATCTGGTTGACCCCCAGACTGCCAAAGGAGTCGATCAATTCGTTGCGATCCCCATCGAAGACCGAAGCCCGCGGGTTTCCGCTGCCGGCAGTGATGGTGATGTCGAAGAAACCCGCCGAGGGGGTCTTGATGAGGGCGAATCGCCATTCTCCGGGCTCCAGATCCTGTGCCTCTAGCTGGGTATCGAATTGGGCCGGACCATCATCGGGTACCTCGAAGGTGGGGATCTCCTCTGCCGTGGTGGTGGAGACGAATCCCTGGATATCACTGCTGGTCGTATTCTCGAACTCCACCACGTAATCGCCGTCATAGGGCACATAGAAAAACTCTCGCATGGTCTCCGTGACTGAATAAGACGAGCGATTCTCCGCCAGGACCTCGTCGAGCTGGTATTTCGGTTGTTGATCGCGCCACACCGTAACCGCCACCGACTCTGCCTGCATGGAGCGATGAGAAATAAAGATGACCTCCCCGGCCTCGGCGCTCAACTCATGATGATAGTGCTCGCCAGGTGAAAGTGTCTCCGTCGTGGCGGCCTCGACGCTGAATTCCGTGCGCGGACCCACCAACTCGACGGCCGTAAAATACAGATGCACCTCGTCCTGAGCGCTGACGTCGATCTGCTCTCGCTCACCGGGCTCGAGATCGATTGCTTCGGCGTATTCGTCGACGTCGTTCCAGACCTCGAGGCGTGCTCCCCGCACGTCGGCGCCGATCTCGGTGGTGGTGAGCAAAATCTCATCCACCCCGTCGACGTCGACCTTCACCAGCGGGGGACTACCGGCGAAGTCGCCTGCCATCGTCTCATCGAGGTCTTCCCACTCCAGGGGATCCGGAGCCTCCACGATCTCCACGGTCCCCACATATTGCCAGGACGCATCGCCCGACGCCTGGGGATGATCGGAGGGATTGACAAAGGTGGATACCGTCAATTGGTAGGTGTCCTGCTCCGGAATGAAGGCCGTGATCGATGGCTGATTTGACAGCCCCGGCGACACTCGGTGTGCCCAGGAGCCAATGACCTCCTCCATCTTTAGACCCGGCGACGGAAGACCTCTGGGATAGAGCTCGATCTGTAGCCATTGGCCTTCGTCGGCGGTGAGCTCGAAGGTGTGGGACAGCTCCCCGTCCAGGGTACCCGAAAATACGAAGGGCTCCTCTTCGGAGACCTCGATCGGAAGATTGTCCTGGTAATCGATGTCAGCCTCGGAGGCCAGCGTGTCGGCGAAGGTGGCCATCGGTACACATGCATCGTCCACCTCTACCGTATCACCACCACATTCGACGGCCCCGAGGTCGACGCATTCTCCGTTCTGCACATCCCATTCGGAGCGCCCGTCACAGGCGGCGTCCTCATCGATCTCGCAATGGGGAGCCCGTAGTTCGGTCCCCGGCCCACATACGGATTCGGCGAGCACGCACTCCGAGTTGGCCAACAGGGTCCCGGCGCCGCAGTGCAGTGGTTCCTTGACGCGACAGATCCCTTCGTCCGGCTCAGTACCCTCCCCGCAGACGACCTCCGACGGCAAGACACAGTCTTGCTCCTCCGTATCGTAGACCGTTCCCTGACCACAGAAGACTTCCGGTTCTTCGCAGCGCCCCAGCGGCGTAGCCACCTCGCCATCGGGACAGTCGTGATCGGCCACCACGCACTGCCCACTTTCGAGCACCGTTCCCGGCCCGCACTCAAAGGACTCCGGCACTTCGCCGTCGTCCCCGCTACACGCCGGCGCCAGTACCAGCGCCGCCATCGCGGCGAGATATACCACCTTCCATCGAACTCGACTCATATCCATCATCTCCGAACCTCGGGCTTTCTCCGCCACCGCATCCCCCCCCTATAGGATTTAGCATGTTCTCGATGGGATGAAAAACTTGAGTGAGGCGGGTGGTGGGTGATTGGTGGTGGGTGGTGGGTGGTGGGTGATTGGGCAATGGTTATCCCGAACATTCCAGATTCAGCGTCCAGCTTTCGATGGTCCCCAGTACATAATTGCTGACCCCGACGTCTGCGACGAAGAGGGTCCAGGTCCCCGTGCCATGAGTCCCGAGGAATTCATCGATGGCAAAGGCCGGTGCGGCCTCGGAGAGCACCATATAGTTCGGGCCCAGCGTCTGGTTGAAATTACCGATAATATCGGACTCCGTCCCGCCATGCTGGGCCTTGAGTGTATACATGGTGCCCTCTGGACTTTGCAGCCTCACCACCAGATCTCCGCGCTGAGCGTGCAGAATCTCGACGTCCATATCGATGGCCTCCACAGTGCGACAGGAGGGAATGTCGATGGTATCGCTGGCTCCCGGAGACTCACCTCGTGGAATCTCGACGCCGGGCTCGCTCGACTCGCTCCAATTCAGCTCGGCCATCTCCTCGACTTCCAGTGTGACGCCCGCGCTGGTGCCCTCTTTGACCTCGACATAAGCCACATAGGTCTGAGGATCGACGTCGACGAAGGTCTTGCCATCTAAGCTGAGGCCCACCGATTCGCCCTCCTCGTCATAGGCACCGACGTGAGCGCTCACGTCGCGAGCGCTGAGCTTGATCGCCCCCTGAAAATCCACCTCCAATTCCACATAGTGGCGCTGACCGACGCGCATGGCGTCGGTATACGCGGACTCGCCGGCGCCGCCGGCTGATATGCCGACAGACTCCGACGACTCCACGAGGACTTCCCAGGCCACAAAATCAATATCTTCGCCCGTGTCGTTTTCGATCTCCACCGTCACCGTCTCGTCATTTGCTGCGTACCAGTACAGGCTCGGTCTTGCCTCGTCGGAGCCGTCAATCCCCAGAGAATCGGTGGCGACGAGGATATCCGAGTCGTTGCTTATGGAGGCCGACAGAGGCCGATTCTCATCATTGAACTGAAAGACTCCCACATATTCGCCGGCTTCGAGTTCGATCTGCTCGACGATCGCCTCGCCATCGCCGAGGGGCTTGCCATCAAACGCCGAGGCCACGTAGTCCGTGGAAGCACCGAAACGAAATACCCCGTCGAAATATAGAAGAGCCGACTCGTCGAGCCCTTCAAGCGTGACTCGTCCGTCGTTGATATCCAAACTCTCCCGATGAGTCTTCGCATCACTCCAGAGCTGGAGCTCCGCCTCGGCATCGGTGGGCAATACGTCGAAGATCAAATCCAGCCTCGTACTTTCGAGGTCATCGACGGTGAAGAGATTGCTCGTCTCTTCGCTCAGATCTCCAGAAAAACCGTCCCCTTCAGGGTCGACCTCCAGAGGCTCCGGAGCCTCCAGAACCTCCACATAGCCCACATAGTGCCAGTCCGCTCCCCCGGCGGGGGAAAGCGTCTCGAGAAGTTGGGGCAGATTGGAGACGACCAACTCGTAGGCGCCGTCGGCGGGCAACAGAAGATCGCGGGAGGTCTCGATTCCGGCCCCCAGGTCGCTAAAGCGCCGGTACTCCACGTCCTGACCAACGAAATCGACGATAAAACCGGGCTCAGTAAGGCCAAGTGAAAAGAGGGTGACTCGCAGCCACTGCCCGGCTTCGCCATCAAAGGTGTAGACATCGACGTCCTGCACCGTCTGCCCATCTTCCATCCAGGGCTCATCGATGGTGCCCACGAATGAGAATAGTTCTCCCCTATCGGGCAAATTGATGACGCCGTCGGCTCCGTCGGCTGTCATGTCGAGATCGGGATCGGCGGCCAACTCATCGTAAAAGCCGTAGAGAGGTAGACAGAGATCTCTGTCCTCGAAAGTGCCCGGGCCACAGTCTATCTCGGCATCCGAGATACACCGACCCGTCGCAGTATCGTAGCTGGTGCCCTCCCCGCAGGCATCGGCCGCCGGCGTACAGGGGTCGCCGGCGCCGGGCTCTCCTTCAGTGCCGGGACCACAGACGTCCTCGGCGGGTCGGCAGACCTCCTGGTGAACCACCGTGCCCTCTCCACAGGCCACGGCCGGCTCCGCCAGGCACTCGCCGCCTTCTTCCGTCGTCTCCTCACCACATTCGACGATCTCGACGACACATTGGCCCAGGTGCTCGTCGAATTTCGTCCCCTCACCGCAATAGGCTTCTCCCTTCTTTACACAGCGCCCCAACTGCGCGTCATGGACCTGGCCATCTCCGCACTCCTC
>SLPW01000309.1 GCA_007131755.1 Myxococcales bacterium
CATGGCCGGCCGAACCAGCATCCTCATCACCCACCGCTTCAACGCCCTCGCCGAGGTGGACCACATCTTCGTCCTTCATAAGGGACGCCTTGTCGAAGAGGGGACCCACCAGGAGTTGTTGGAGCGCGGCGGACATTATGCCCAGATGTATCGACGCCAGAAACTTCAGGAGAAATTCGACCAGTGAGCCGCGACGACGCACATAGCGCCTCATCTGCGCAAAATGGCTCCGAAGACTCCGATAACGGCCAGAAACAGGAGCGTCCCGACGGTGCCGCCATCGGCTCCGGCTTCCAGGAACGGGAGCTCGGAAAATTCTCGGACACCGCCATCGTGCGCCGCCTGTGGGTCTATATGCGGCCCTATAAATGGCTCTTTCTTCTGTGTCTGTTGCTGCTACCCGCCGCCACGGCCGTAAACCTCGTCCAGCCCTTCTTGCTTCAGATCGCCATCGACGACTACCTGATGGCCGAGACCGTCGATGGCATCTGGATCATCATCGTCCTCTTCTTCGGCGCCGTCGTCGCCCACGGGGTTTTGACCTATTTTCAGCAATACCTGATGAAATACGCCGGTCATCAGGCCCTTCGAGACCTGAGACTCGAACTCTTCGAGCACGTCCAGGACCTGGCGTCGTCATTTTTCAAGAAGACCCCCGTCGGTCGATTGATGACGCGCATGACCAGCGACGTCGAAAACCTCGAGGAGGCCTTGAGCTCCGGCATCGTCACCATGGTGGGCGATCTGATCACCCTCTTGGCGATCGTCGTCATCTTGCTCAGCATGAACTGGCAGCTTGCCCTGGCCAGCTTCATCGTCGTCCCCCCGCTCATCATCTTCACGCTGATCATTCGCTATTTCTTGCGCAAAGCCTACCGGGCCACGCGCACCAAGATCGCCCGACTCTACGCGCACCTGCAGGAGAGCATCACCGGGATGAGCATCATCCAGCTCTTCGTACGCGAAAACGTAAGCCACGACGAATACCGCGACATCAACGCCGACTACCGCGACGCAAATGTGCGCGCCATCCGATGGGACGCCATCCTCTACGCCGTCATCGAGACGGTGGGCTCCATCACCATCGGCGCCATCCTCTGGTACGGAAGCGGCCAGGCCCTTCAGGGATTGGTGACCCTCGGGGTGCTGGTGGCCTTCGTGGAGTATATGCAGAAATTCTTCAAACCGGTTCGCAACCTGGCCGAAAAATACAACCTCCTCCAGAGCGCCATGGCCAGCAGCGAGCGCATCTTCGATCTCTTGGACACCGACGAGAAGATCGCCGCAACCACCGACCCGAAGCCTCTCCCCGAGCGGCCCTTCACCATCGAGTTTCGAGACGTCCACTTCGGCTATACCGACGACGAAATGGTCCTCGAGGGCCTGAGTTTTTCCATCAATCCCTGCGAGCGCATCGCCCTCGTCGGCCAAACCGGCGCAGGAAAGTCGACGATCATCAGCCTGCTGACCCGCCTCTACGACGTCGACAAGGGCCAGATCCTCATCAACGGCCGCGACATCCGAAACTTCGACGTGCGCCAATTGCGACGCCAATTCGCCGTCGTCCTCCAGGATGTCTTTTTGTTCCACGGAACGCTCTTCGAAAACCTCACCCTCGGCGACGACGACGTCACCGCCGAGGAGGTAGAGCGCGCCATCGACATGGTCTACGCCGACGAGCTGGTCTCCGAACTTCCCGGCGGCCTCCAATTCGAACTCGCCGAGCGCGGCGACAACCTCTCGTCTGGCGAAAAGCAACTCATCGCCTTCGCCCGCGCCCTCATCCTGCAGCCGGAACTCCTCGTCCTCGACGAGGCCACGGCCAACGTCGACACCGACACGGAAGCCCTTATCCAGAAGGCCATCGAGGAGCTCCTCACCCACCAGACCTCGCTGGTCATCGCCCACCGCCTATCCACCATCCAACGGGCAGACCGAATCCTCGTCCTCGACAAGGGAAACCTCGTCGAAGACGGAAGCCACGAAGAGCTCCTGGAACTGGGCGGCCACTACGCCCGCCTGTACCAGCTCCAATACGCCACCACCGCCGAAACCGGCGGTGACGACGATTTCACGGCCGTCGATCGAATGCAGGCGTAAACCCAGACGCTATCTCGAAGCCTCGATCCCCCTCCCCGTCAACACTTGACCACGCCTTCCATCCCCAGTAGCGTTTCCTTATCGTATCGCACAGGATCAACCGAAATTTCGTAGTGGGGATCCTCGTCCAACGTCAACGGCCTTTTCCTCGTGATCGATATGGAAGAGGGAAAATCTGCGAGGAGGACTGATGAATAGGAAGCGTTTGCTCTCCATCATTGGATGTATGGGTTGTGCCACGACCACCTTCGCCGTGCTCATCATCGCCGCCGTCGTGTGGTTGCTGGCCACGACGGACCCGATGTACAGGGCCGACACTCCCGACCTGTGGTACGAGCTTCCCGGAAATACCTTTGTGCCCCACGAAGACTCCTGCAAGACGGGATGGAACGAGGCCGCCCCCCCCAAACCATGGACCTGTGAGGAGCTTTCGAACCCGCCCTCTACATCCACAAACGTGGCCACTCGTGCCGCCGTCTACGTCGACAGTTCTCTGACTACCGAATTCGTCCACCTGCGTCTGGAGCAGTACTCCCCCCGGATGGCCGAGGCCGACAGCAGCACCGTTCGGGCCCTGACCTGGCCCGAGGTCATCGAAGAAGACCTCGATCTCGATGATTGTCAGCCCCACTACGTTCCCTATTTCGACAGCGGGATCTGGAAATGCGACGACGCCGTCTACGCCCACACCGGAGTTCACATCCATGGCGAGAGCACCGACAGGGCTGCCCCTGGCCAAGCCCACCTGTGGATTGGGCGCAACGTCGAAGATCTCGAGGCCCCCTTCCACGAACAGGGGCGCCTCGAGCTTGATTGGCTTGCCGATCAGCACTCCGAGGAGGTCGCCCACTATCTGGACGCCGAAGATATGGCCAGCGCAGATTTTCATTTCTCCAACGCCGCCCTCGCCATCGTCCTCATCCCCGAGGAGGAGCGAACCGAGGAACAGCGAGATCTTCTCGACGCCGCGCACACCCTACGAGAGGCCGTCCAGGAAGTGGCTCATCAACAACGACAGGCTCGCCAACTCCCCATGCCCCTGCCCGCCCACCGAGGCTACGTCCACCTCGCGGCCCTCGTCGAACAACCCCCTACGATCATCGAAACCCTTCTCGGCCCCCCGAAGGACTGCGAATCCAGGGAAAGCACGATTGTCTGCACCTACGGCGATATCTGGCATGCTGAAATCACCTTCGTCGGCGCCATCTCCAACCACGTCACCCTTTCGCTGCGCGGCGTCGACGACTCAATCCTCTTCGAAAAGGGGTCCCTTCGAAAATTCGATCTCCCCGTCCTTCCCCCCTCGGACCAATCGCGCGACCGCCTGCGCTGGGAGCAATTCGATGAGGTCGGTCTCGTCGAATTCCTTCGCCACCGCGACGGAACCCTCGACTACGTGGAGATCCGTGCTGATTGATCACCCCCGCAACGGCTACGCGCCGCACGGCGCTTTCCAGCGCCCAGGGTGGGGATGGGACTCCCATCGGACCCGGTGCCCCCACCGTCACGGAGCCCTCGAATCCCCTCCCCCCCTCATTGCTTACCCAATGCCCCCTGAACCATCACTTTAACTCGCCATTCTTCGCAACACCTTCTGCGCCATATTGCGAAGGGTCCCCTCGTCCTGGAGCTGTTCCAGCCACCCGCTGCACTCCATGGTTCCGTCGCCGGCCTGCAACAACTGGCGGCCTCCGCGCTCGCTGCACTGCTTGAGATGACTCTGCACCAGCACGTGATCGAAGCAGCGCTCCATAAAATGCAGACTTCCCTCCGATCCGTGCCAGAGGCGAAGGCAGGCGTCTACGAACTCTTTCGCATAGCTCTCACTGCCCAGATAGCCGGGAGTACAACTGGCATGGCCTCCGTATCTTCCCAGCAGATTCTTGGCGATATGAATATTGGAGACGAAGGCCTTGATCAGCGTATGGGCCGCCTCCTCCAATTGGTGACTCTCGTATCTCGCGAGCCCCAGATTGTAGAGGACCGCCGGCTCCACGGGGACTCTCTCGTACCAGGAGATGGCCTGCCGAATATTGCCCTGAAGATGATGCACCTCTCCGGCCAGGTATCGGCAGCCCACATACTCGTCGCTAAAGTGCTCGCCAAGCCACTCGAAATACTCCAGCGCCCGATCCAGGTCGCCGAGTTGGTACAGGGCCAGCGCCCTTCCCTCTACGGCACGAAGCACCGACTCGTCGGCCTCCTTCGCCGCCTCTACGTCCAATCCGGAGCCGAATACGGCCTGCACGGCGCGGTGATAGGCGATCTCCGCCTGTCTCAATTCGCCCTGCTCCCAGGCCACGAGGCCCAGGTAATTCAGAAATTCGAAGTCCTCGGGAAACTCCGACACGGCGTCCTCCAAAATCCCCCGCGCCACGTCGTGTTCGCTCGTAGAGATCGCCTCCAGCGCCTTCTCTAAAAAGAGGGCCCGCCCATCGAATTCCTCCATCTCCTCGTCGACGCCCGTCTCCAAGATCCGCCCGGACTCGATATGCAA
Source organism: Myxococcales bacterium (assembly GCA_007131755.1). GTDB lineage: Bacteria > Myxococcota_A > Bradymonadia > Bradymonadales > Bradymonadaceae > SLJM01. Next base: position 4,598 of record SLPW01000309.1, read on the forward strand.
TTGCGTCAACAACTCTCGAACCCGGCGCCTGGAGTCGGGCCGAAAATCCCCCAGCCCCTCCACTCCGTTCAACACCCGACTCGCATCACCTAAAAGCTCAAGAATCACTTTCATTATACTTCCAGTGTGGCTTTAATTATGGGCGAGGCTCATACCTGAACCGTTACTTCAACGTTGCCGCCTCTGTGACGCCGCCCAGAATCGGGGAGGATCGGCATGAGGTCAAAAAATTTCTGCGATTATCCGATGCGACAATCAACGTCGCAAAGGCAAGGGAGAGATCTCCCCCATCTCCTTATCTCCTCTTGATTGCACACAGCCGGAGCGTTGGTAGAGCCAAAAGCCTTCCAGCGTGTCGATCCTTGTGCTACATCACGCCCGACCGAAGGTCGGGAATACGAGCCCCCCCTTCTCACTTCGATCAAAACGCGATTACTGACTTCCAACTTCCACGATTTCCAGCAATGAAACCAAGCCAGATCCGAAAGAGCTTTCTCGAATTCTTCGAAGAACGCGGCCATGAGGTCGTCCCCTCCTCTCCCGTGGTGCCCGAGAGCGATCCCACTCTGTTGTTCACCAACGCCGGGATGAACCAATTCAAGGATCTGCTGCTGGGAAACGAGGAGCGCGACTACAAGCGCGCCACGAGCTCCCAGAAGTGCATTCGCGCCGGTGGCAAGCACAACGATCTCGACGAGGTCGGAAAAGACGGACGCCACCTGACCTTCTTCGAGATGCTCGGAAATTGGTCTTTCGGCGACTACTACAAGAAGAAGTCCATCGAGTGGGCCTGGGAATTCGTGCTCGACGTATTGGAGCTCGATGAGAGCCGGCTCTACGTGACCATCTTCCACGACGACGACGAGTCCTTCGGCATCTGGACGGAGCATATCGGCCTGCATCCGGATCGGGTGCTTCGCCTTGGTGAGGACGAGAATTTCTGGGCCATGGGCCCCACCGGACCCTGCGGGCCCTGTACGGAGATCCACTACGATCTTCATCCGGAGCGAGGGGACTTCGAATTCGTCGAGGGCTACGACGAGGAGCGGATCAATGAGATCTGGAACCTGGTCTTCATGGAATTCGACCGCGACGAGGACGGAAACCTCAACCCCCTGCCCCTCAAGAGCGTCGACACGGGAATGGGATTCGAGCGGGTGGCCATGGTCAAGGCTGGTCGAGACAATATCTTTCAGACCGAGCTCTTCCTTCCCATCTTCCGTGACGTGGCGAGTCGCCTGAGCAGCGATGCCGACGATCCCGATGTGGCCGAGTCAACGGTGACCATCGACGGCCAGAAGATCGCCATCGAAGAACTCCTGACGGTGGAGAGCGAATACTTCCCC
>SLPW01000032.1 GCA_007131755.1 Myxococcales bacterium
GATGCGCCGCCGGAACAGGGGCTTCTCGGCCCCGTGGACGCTCTGTTGATCATCTTCGGCGACTCGGATTCCCGCTTTTTCCACGAAGAACGTGTGGGACGCCAGAGCTGGGTCCGTTTTGTAGTCCTTCTCGAGGACTTCGGCTTTACGGAGCTTCAGCAACTGATGGAGGACATAGGCTTCGCACAGCCTCAGCTCGAGAACGCTCAGCGCTTTGCCGAGATCCCCGACGCATCGGTTGTCTCGATGGGGTTGATGCAGGTCCAATCGACAGGACCGGAGGGTGATGAACAGTCCACGGGGTTCTTTCCGATCCTGGAGGTCGAAATCCCGGTGGAGGCCGAGGTCATTCCCGATGACGAACCCGTCGGAGAGGACCCAGTGGTGCTGACCTATTTTCTGGACTCCGATCTGGATCGATCGTGGATTCGCCGTCCCGGGCTGGATGACGAAGAGCTGGTGGAATGGCAACTCGAGCAGGGAATGGACGAAGAAATCGTCGAGCGCACCGATTGGATTCGCGAGATTCACGACACCAACGGTCCGTCTACCATGGCCTGGGAGATGGGCCGCTTTCACGAAACGCTGGTCTATCTCTATGACCAACCACGGCCGTAGCTATCACCCGTTTTCGGGCGTCCTGCGGAGACGGACGTGGCCGACCTTCAGAAGCGCCGGCGTGGGGGCCGTGAGTGGAGTACTAAAACCGGCCCCTGCGGCCTTGTCGCCGCAGGGGAAGAAGATTGAGAGGCTAAAAGGGATAGCGCGCCCGGGCCAGGACCGCGTCGGCCAGTTCGTCCCACAGACTGATGACATCGATGCGGGGATAGAAGGTCAGTTTTTCGAAGGCCTCGAGATAGGCGTTGAGCTCGTCGCCGTCTCCCAGGTTGTAGATGAGCCGCTCGCCGCGCTCACGAATGATCTGATAGGCCTCGGCCAGCACAAGTCGTGTGGCTGCCCGATGTGCCTTCGTCTCCTCCATGCCCTGCTCTTCGACCAGTTGAAGAGTGCGACAGACCGTGGAGTCCATGGCGTATAACTGGCTGATGATATCGGCCAGATCGATGAGGATCTCCTGACGCTCTCGAAGGTCGGCCATATGTTTTTGGATGGCCTGATTGGCGCAGTAGACGCCCAGTTTTTTGGATTGTTCGGTGACGAAGCGCTCAAAGGCCAGGGTGGGGTCGTCGTCCTGCGACGGCGGCGTGGGGGTTTCTCCCTCTGCCAGGGCCATCTCCACCTTCTGGATCTGATCGAAGAGATTGAGCTGTCCCTTCATGGTGCGCTTTAAGACCATACCGGGGATGAGCATGCGGTTGATCTCGTTGGTGCCCTCGAAGATGCGGTTGATGCGCACGTCGCGGTAGATGCGCTCTACCTCGTATTCCGCAGAATACCCGAGACCGCCGTGGATCTGGACGGCTTCGTCGGCGATGAAACTGAGCGCCTCGGAGCCGAAGACCTTCATGATCGAGTCCTCGATGGCGAATTCCTCGATGGCCTCCATGGCCTGCTGGGGATAGTCCTCGGAGCTGGTGTCCAGGATCTCCAGGTTTCGGTCCATATATCCCGAGACCCGGTAGCACATGGACTCCAGGGCGTAGAGCTTACTCGCCATCTGGGCCAGCTTGGAGCGGATGGCTCCGAACTCGGCGATGGGCTGTCCGAATTGCTCGCGTTCCTGGGAAAATTCGGCGGCGATGCTCAGCGCTCGTTTTGCGCCTCCCACGGTTCCTACGCCGAGTTTGAAGCGGCCGATATTGAGGATGTTGAAGGCGATCTTATGTCCCTTGCCGATCTCTCCCAGGAGGTTGGAGGCCGGCACCTTGACGTTTTCCAGGTTCAGCACCCTCGTCGATGAGCCCTTGAGGCCCATCTTTTGCTCTTCGGCGCCCAGAGAGACTCCCTCGCGGTCGGCCTCCACCAAAAAGGCGGTGAATTTGTCGCCGTCGACCTGGGCGAAGACGGTGAAGAGATCGGCAAATCCGGCGTTGGTGATCCACATCTTGGTGCCGTTGATGACGTAGTGCTCGCCATCATCGGTCAACTCGGCCTTCGTCTTCGCCGCCAGGGCATCCGATCCGCTGCCGGGCTCCGTAAGGGCGTAGGCGGCGATCAACTCCGCCGTGGCCAGTTTTGGGAGCCATTTTTCCTTCTGCTCCGGTGTTCCGAAATACAAGAGGGGAAGAGTGCCGATTCCGGTGTGGGCGCCGAAGGTGGTGGCCCATCCCGAATAAAGAGACATATTCTCGGTGACGATCATGCTCGTCGTCTTGTCGGCCTGAAGCCCGCCGTATTCCTCGGGGATATCCACCATCAACAGCCCCACCTGGGCGGCCTTTTTCAGGAGGCCCTCCATCTTGTCGAAGTCCCCCTTCTCCAGGTCCTCGACGATGGGGAAGACCTCCTTTTCCATGAAGTTCTTCGCCGTATCGGCGAACATCTGCTGGTCTTCAGTGAACTTCTCGGGGGTGAAGATCGTCTCCGAGCCCACTTCCTCGATGAGAAATGTACAACCCTTTGGCTTCTGCCCACTCATGATGCCTCTCGCTCGCAAGATCTGTCTCAACCGAAACTGAATGGCTGTTCATTCAGCGACGCAATACTCTACAATGTTGCGCACCGAGTCAACAGAGACTAGTGCTGGCCCCCGGGGAGGGCGATGAAGGTTGCCTGGGCGGTGCCCCCTCTGCCTCGCGCTGAACGGTGCCCCCTCCGCCTCGCGCTGAACAACGCGCTCGGCACCTCCCCCACCGGGTGAGGAGACCTCCGAGCTTCGATCGACGGCATGAGCCTTTCGACGCAAATCTGTAGGCGTGGATATCAGCTGCAGAGTCCCCTCCCCGGTTGATCACATCTCGCCAACCGCAGGCAAGCCTTGGCTGCCGAGGATTTCGGCCGCGTCGTTTGCGGCCGACATGAATAGCCACGCGGCCTTCGGCCCGTGATGGGCGTCGGGTTGCCGGCACGCGTCGACCCCATCGCCGTTCCTCAATCGTCGACACTCCCACAACCTACAGCCATAGACGACCCGAACCTTCGTCCCTCGGAATCGGGCTCGACCTCGGAATCGACCACGACCTCGGAATCGGGCTCGACCTCGACCTCGGAATCGGGCTCGACCTCGACCTCGGAATCGACCTCGACCTCGGAATCGACCTCGACCTCGGAATCGACCTCGGAATCGACCTCGGAATCGGGCTCGACCTCGGAATCGACCTCGACCTCGGAATCGGGCTCGACCTCGGAATCGACCTCGACCTCGGAATCGACCTCGGAATCGACCTCGACCTCGAACGCGAGATCGACCACGAGATCGAGATCGACCACGAGATCGAGGTCGACCACGAGATCGAGATCGACCACGAGATCGAGGTCGACCACGAGATCGAGGTCGACCACGAGATCGAGACCGGTATTACCTAGAGTTATTCTCGTGACTTATCCGCAATTGTCAGTCCGATGGGGGAGGGGGCATCGGAGAATCACCCAACGTCACCAAACCCTCACCCCGACCCGCCCGGCCGAAGAATCTCCTCCAACCGATCCAACCCGTCCGTCAAACAAGCCGGGCCGGGCTGCAAGATGATCGCCGGGTCCAGCTCATGCAACTCGTCGTTCTTCACAGCCGTGAGCTCGTCATAACCCGGGCGCTCACGGATGCTGCTCAGATCGACGGCTTTTCCGCACCAGCAGGCGCAGATGATCTCGGGATCGGCAGCGAGAAGTTCCTCGTCGTCGACAAAGCGCTCCTTTGCCAATTTTCCGTGGGATTTGTCGGAAAATACGTTTTCGCCGCCGGCGAGCTCGATCAATTCGCTCACCCACCTGATGGCGGTGATCCTCGGCTCGTCCCACTCCTCGAAATATACCCGGGGTCGGTGCTCCTGGGCCTCCGTGCGCCTTCGCGCGTTCTCGAGGCGCTCGATATAGCCACGGACCAACTGCGTTGCCTCCTGGCGGCGTCCGACGATGGAGCCGATCTGGATGATGACGTCCAGGATCTCCTGGAGGCTTCGCTGATTGAAGATCACCACCGGCAGGTTGGCCTTGATCAGATCGTGGGCGAGTTCGGCCTGGATATCGGAAAACCCGATGACCAGATCCGGTTCGAGAGCCGAGATCTTGGCCACGCTGCCGCCGATAAACGCCGAGACCACGGGCTTTTCGTCGGCCGCCTGTGCAGGACGACAGGTATAGGCGCTGATGCCGACGATGCGCTCTTCTTCGCCCAACACATATAAGATCTCCGTGGGCTCCTCGGTCAGACATACGATGCGTTCGGGGACGTCGCGTATGGAAAAGGTCATGAGGGTTGCCTCCAACAGCCGTCGTTAGTACGTTGGCGCTCGGATTGAACCAAAAAATGGATTTTATTTCGAGCGCGGGAGAGCTGACGTGAGTGCATACGACGTGGTGGTGATAGGTTCGGGGCCCGGCGGATACGTGGCGGCGATTCACGCTGCGCAGTCGGGGTTGAAGACGGCGATCGTAGAGAAAGAGCCCACGGAGAGGCTCGGCGGCACCTGCCTTTTGAGAGGCTGCATTCCCACAAAGGCCATGCTCCATACGGCGGATATGCTCGAGCAGATGGGCAAGTCCGAAGAGATCGGCATCGCCACGGGGGATGTGGAATTGTCGATGGAGAAGATGCACACCTACAAGGGGCGAGTGGTCAAGAAGAACGCCGGCGGCGTCAAATATCTGATGAAGAAAAACGAGGTCGACGTCCACCTGGGCCATGGTCGATTGACGCCGGACAAGAATGTGGAAGTAGAGGACGCCGAGGGAAATACGACCACCCTGGAGACGGATAAGGTCATCCTGGCCACGGGCTCGAAGTGTTTTCATCTGCCCTTTATCGATATGGAGCCGGAGCGTGTCATGGACTCCGACGGTATCCTGGAGCTCCAGGAGGTGCCACAGCATCTGGTGGTCATCGGCGCCGGCGCCGTGGGCACCGAATTTGCGAGCGTCTTTCTTCGCTACGGCTCCGACGTCACCCTCATCGAGATGGAGGATCGGATCCTGCCCGGAGAAGATCGAGAGGTGAGCGCCGCCGCCAAGAAGTCTTTTGAGCGTCAGGGGATGAACGTATTGACCTCGTCGAAGGTCACCGACGTCGACGCCGATGACGATAGTGTCAAAATGGTGGTGGAGACCGAAGAAAAGGGCGAAACCTCGTCGCAGACCATCGAGGCTTCTCACCTTCTGGTGGCGGCGGGCCGAAAGCCGGTGACCGACGATATCGGTGCCGAGGGCCTCAATATCGATATCGACGATTTCGGCGTCATCGACGCCGACGACATGATGCGCACCGGCGAAGAGGGCGTCTATGCCATCGGCGATATCACGGGCTCCATCTGGCTCGCTCACCTGGCGAGTCGCGAGGGAATCGTGGCCGTCGATCATATCGTCGGAAAAGAGCCGCGCCCCATCAATTACGACCTGGTGCCCATGTGCACCTATTGCGAGCCCGAGGTGGCCTCCGTGGGGCTGACCGAAGAAGAGGCCCGCGAGCGGGGCTACGACGTAAAGACCGGCCAATTTCCCTTCAGCGCCAACGCCAAGGCGGCGATCCTCACCAAGACCGAGGGCTTCGTCAAGATCGTCAGCGAGACAAAATACGACGAGGTGTTGGGGCTCCACATCATCGGCCCCAAGGCGACGGAGATCATCACCGAGGGGGCGATGGCCATGGAGTTGGAGTCGACGGTGGAGGAGTTTCTGCAGACCATTCATCCCCACCCGTCGCTCTCGGAGGCCATCGTGGAGGCGGCACACGCGGCGATGGGCGAGGCGTTGCATATTTAAACGGCGGGTAAGTAGGTATTGGGTGCTGGGTATTGGGTCCCGACCGTGACGTAAATCCGTTGAGCGAAGCGAACGCAACTACGAGGAATAGCGATGAGAACCGAAGTCGTCATGCCGCAGATGGGAGAGTCCGTGACGGAAGGAACGGTGACCAAATGGCTCAAAGAGCCCGGTGAGTACGTCGAGCGCGACGAGCCCCTCTTCGAGATCACCACCGACAAGGTGGACGCCGAGGTCCCCAGTCCGAAGGCGGGGGTGCTGGTGGAGAGGTTGGTCGACGTAGGACAGACGGTGGCCATCGACACGGTGGTGGCCGTTCTGGATCAGGAGGCCAAGGAGGGCGAAGTCGCGGTGAGCGACGATAGTGAACGTCCGACGGCTTCGGCGGGGGTGGCGACGACGGTGTCGTCGACGGCCACGGAGGGAGCTGGATCGAGATCGTCGGCTCTTCGCGCCGGCGCGGGCACAGCGTCGTCGAACGGCCGATTTCCGAGCCGAGAAGAGCTTCGCCGCACCCGCTCGACGCCGCTGGTGCGACGTATCGCCGCTGAACACGGCATCGCCGACCTGTCGCGGATCTCCGGCTCCGGTCTGTCGGGGCGAGTGACGAAGGACGATATTCTCAGCTTCATCGAGGACGGAAAGCACCTCGAGACGGGGCCGGTCAACGGTCGCGGCCAGAGGCATCCTGCGCCGGCGGCGCGAGCTCCCGAGCCGCCGAAGATCGACGTCGGCGATCGCGACCGCGTCGAGCCCATGGGGCCGCAGCGCATGGCGATCGCCAAGCATATGATCCAGAGTCGGGCCACCAGCGCTCACGCGCACACGATCCACGAGATCGACTTTGCGAGGGTCGTCGAAGCTCGACAGAGGATGAAAGACGATTTCGCAAAGCGCGGCGTCAAGCTGACCTATACGGCGTTTATGATCAAAGCCTTGGCCGACGCTCTGCAGGCCTATCCGGTGGTCAACGCCTCGGTGGACGGCGATCAGTTGGTTTATCGTGGCGATATCAATATCGGGGTCGCCGTGGCCCTGGACGGATCGTTGATCGTTCCGGTCCTGGAAAATGCTGACGAGCTCGGGGTACTGGGCATCGCTCGAAGGGTGGGAGATCTGGCCGAACGAGCCCGCAATAAGCGCCTCAATCCCTCGGAGGTCAGCGGCGGGACCTTCACCCTTTCCAATCACGGGATTTTTGGCCCCGAATTCGGCGTTCCCATCATTAATCAGCCCCAGACGGCCATCGTCAGCACGGGGGCGATCAAAAAACGAGTGGTCGTCGATCAGAAGACCGATGCGATCATGGTGCGTCCCACGGCGATCTTCTGTATGTCCTTCGATCATCGCAGCATCGACGGGGCCACGGCGGACCAGTTTTTGGCCCACCTGCGAAATACCATCGAGAATTGGGAATGACTCCGACGACGCCCCTCCGACCCGGTCAAGCCGGGGAGGGGTACCGAGGACCCATCACCCATCACCCATTACCCATTACCCACCACCGGTTTCGTGATTACCGTTTGCCCTGACCAGCCCGGATTGGTATGGGCTTCAGTGGCGTATCCGCGACATCAATTCGTATCATTTTCCCAGGAGTAGGACGTGACGACATTGGAGATTACGGAAGACAATTTCAACGATGAAGTGACCGATAGCGACCTTCCGGTCATCGTCGATCTGTGGGCGCCCTGGTGCGGTCCCTGCAAGGCCTTGTCACCGGTGTTGGACAAGCTGGCTGCGGAATACGAGGGCCAGATCAAGGTGGGCAAGATCAATATCGACGAGAATCCGAAGCTGGCGGAGGCCTTCAATGCGCGCTCCATCCCCCTGGTGGTGGGCATGCGTGGAGACGAGGTGGAGGACGTGGTGATGGGGTTTCGCGGTGAGCCACCGCTTCGCGAGTTATTCGAAAAGATGGCCAAGGGCTGAGCGGGCATAGATGGACGTCGAGCGATGGCGAGGCGTGACGGCAACCGCAGGAAGAGAATGAGCGACGGCACAAGACAATTGGAAGATGGCCATCACAGGATGTGGGAGCAATTGGACGCAGAATTGGAGCCCCTGGTAAGTGGGGGAGCGCTGCGTCAGGCCATCGAGCGATTGACAGCGGCCCTGGAGGCGATGGGGGACTCCGGGGAGACCGCCGGACTTCGGGCAAAAGTGTTGGCCCGCCGTGGAGAGTGTCTGCTCGATCTCGATCGCTCCGAAGAGGCCTTACAAGACGCCCGACGCTCCATGGAGCTCGGCGGGCGAAGCTCGGAGAACTGTGGGCTGGCCGGGTGGGCCAGTTATCATCTCGGAGAGTTGGGTCGGGCCCAGGAATATTTCGACGAGGCATTGGCCAGAGATGCGCAGGAGGTCTCTCATTTGACCGGACGGGCGCTGGTAGCCATGGAGAGCGGCGATCTTCAACGAGCACGCACCGAGTTGAACCGCGCCTTGCGCCAGGACGCCGACGCGGTGGAGGCGCTCGGACTTCGCGGAGAAGTTCAGCTGGAGATGGGAGAATTGGAGGCGGCGGCGCGAGATCTGGAGCGGGCTCTGGAGCAGGCACCACAGGAGGCGGAATATGCTCTGATGCTGTCACGTCTGTATATGGTGCGTGGGGAGACGGAGCAGGCTCTGAAGGTCATCGATGGTGCCGTCGATGAGGACGAGGACTTCGCCCTGGAAGCTCTCTTGCTCAGAAGCCACATCCATCTCGTCAGCGGGGATACGAAGACCGCCCGATCCGATGCGATTCGGGCGTCGAATCTCTTTCCCGACGAGGCCTTCGCCTTCGTTCAGCTCGCTCATGTCCAACTTGGCGAGGGAAGTCTGGCTCTGGCGAAGAAGGCGGCGGAGCGAGCGGTGCTCCTCGATCCGAGTCTGCCCGACTCCTATATCGTGCGAGCCGCGGCCCATCAGATGGCAGGTGATGAAGAGCGGGCAAAGGAGGACTTCCAGCGCGCAAGTCAGGCTCCGGCAGAGCTACCGATGTTCTTGTTGGGGCCCGCTTATGAGGCGATGCAGGCGCCGCCGCTGGGGTTGGATCCCTCCATCCTGGAGGCCCTGGGAGGACAGGGGCAGGCCGGTGGTTTTGATCCCTCCGTCTTCGCCCAGGTCTTTGGAGGAACCGACGGAGAGCAGGGCCACGGACCGGCGCCGGGAGCCATGCCGCCGGGGATGAATCCCATGAATATGCTGGGAAAGATCTTCGACGACGCCGGAAATATTCGTCGCCCCTTTAAGCCTATCTTCGAGATGGCCTTTAAGAATGCTCCGAAGATCATGGAAAATCTTCCCCCGGGGCTTCTGGGCGATATCGACAAGGAAGAATTGGAGAAGATCGACTTTTCGGAGTTGTCCTCCGAGGAGCTCGAGGAGCGCATGCGCGAATTTTATCAGATGATGCAGTCTGGTGGCGGTCCCTTTTCGCCGGACAACGGCGATGGCGGTGACGGTGAGGAGTAGAGCCACAACCTGATCCCCGGGCACGCAGACTGCGCGTGGCCCGGGGCTACGGGACGCATAGTTCGACGACGCCGGGGCCCGCGCAGGTGATCGAAAACCGTTCATTTCATTGCGATGCTGGACAAAGGCGGGGACAGTTCCTTATGTAGTGCCCCATTCCCTGATGGCGAGGCGATGTACTCCTTCGCCTCGTGACGGATCCCGTTGACCATTTTACCCCAACGAAAAAGAGTCGGATCGAATATGTCCAAACTCGTCATCGTCGAGTCGCCCTCGAAGGCCAAGACCATTGAAAAATATCTCCCCGGTGATTTCCGAGTGCGGGCCTCTCTGGGTCACGTTCGCGATCTCCCCAAGAATGCGAAGCAACTGCCCAAGAAGTATCGCAAGAAATCCTGGGCGAAGTTCGGGGTGGACACGGAGAACGACTTCGAGCCGGTGTACGTGGTAAACGATCAGCGCTCGAAAAAAGCTCTCAAAGAGCTCAAAAAAGAGCTTCGCGACGCCGAAGCGCTCTACCTTGCGACAGACGAAGATCGCGAGGGAGAGGCCATAAGCTGGCATCTGGTCCAGGAGCTGTCGCCGGAGTGCAAGACCTATCGAATGGTCTTTCACGAGATCACGCGCTCTGCCATCGAGCGAGCGCTGGAGAATCCACGTGAGATCGACGAGAGTCTGGTGGAGGCCCAGGAGACGCGACGGATCTTGGATCGGCTCGTGGGCTACGATCTATCGCCGCTGGTGGCGAAGAAGATCAAATACGGATTGAGCGCCGGCCGCGTTCAGTCCGTGGCGGTGCGTCTTCTGGTGGAACGCGAGCGGGAGCGACGTCGCTTCAAGACCGGAAGTTATTGGGATATCCAGGCCCTCATGAACGCGAAAGGGGAGCAATTCGACGCCATCCTTCGAAGCGTGGACGGCACCCGGGTTGCGACGGGAAAGGACTTCGATGAAAACACGGGCAAGATCGCCGAGGGCAAGGACGTCTTGCTCGTCGAGGAAGATCAGGCCCGCAAGATCGTGGAACATCTGAAGGATGCTCCCTGGAAGGTGGCCGACGTCAATGAGCGCTCTTATAAGAGCCGGCCCAAGCCTCCGTTTATCACCTCCACCTTGCAGCAGGAGGCGAGCCGTAAGCTCAATATGTCGGCCAAGCAGACGATGAGCGAGGCTCAAAAGCTCTACGAAAACGGCTATATCACCTATATGCGTACCGACTCGGTCAACCTGTCCCAACAGGCGTTGACGGCGGCTCGAAATGCGGCGCGAAAGCTGTACGGCGATGAATACGTGGCGTCCGAGCCGCGCCAATACACCTCCGGATCGAAGACCGCTCAAGAGGCCCACGAGGCGATCCGACCCACGGGAGACACCTTCGTCCATCCCAAAAAGTCCGGGCTTCGCGGAAGGCAGCGAAAATTATACGACCTGATCTGGAAGCGCACCGTGGCCAGTCAGATGGCGAACGCCAAGAAGACGAGCATTCGCGTCGACCTCGAGGCCAGCGACGACGAGCATACCTATCGATTTCGGGCCAACGGAAACCGCATCGACTTCGCGGGATTCATGCGCGCCTATGTCGAGGGGTCCGACGATCCCGATTCGGCGATACAGGACCAGGAGAAGCTGCTGCCCGAATTGGAGAGCGGCCAGCAGGTGAACTGTGACGAATTGGAGCCTCTGGGCCACGAGACCAAGCCTCCGGCGCGCTTTACCGAGGCATCATTGGTCAAAGTCCTGGAGGAGCAAGGGGTGGGTCGCCCGAGCACCTATGCCTCCATCATGGACAAGATCACCTATGAGGAGCGCTACGCCCGAAAGAAGGGGCGCACCCTGATCCCCACCTATATGGCTTTTGCGGTCACCGAGTTTCTGGAGAAGCATTTTCCGGATCTTGTGGACCTACAATTTACGGCGCGCATGGAGCACGATCTGGACGAGATCGCCGCCGGGAAGGGATCGAAGGTCGACTATCTCCACGAATTTTATCGGCGAAGTGGAGCCCTGGCCGATCAGGTCCACGAAGGGGAAGAGAAGATCGATCCCGGCGAGGCCCGTGTGGTCGAACTGGAGGAGTTTGAGGCCACGCTAAAGGTCGGCCGTTACGGGCCCTACGTGCAGCTCGAGCGCGATGGGGAGAAGAAGACCGTCGATGTTCCCGACGAGATCCCCCCGGCCGATCTGACCATGGAGCATGTCGAGGAGTTGTTGGAAAGGCGAGAGAAGGGACCGGAGATCCTTGGCGAGCATCCGGAGACTGGCGAGCTCATCTTCTTGATGGATGGTCGCTATGGGCCCTATTTTCAACTCGGTGAGCGCACGGAAGAGAATAAAAAGCCGAAGACGGCGTCCGTTCCCAAGGGAAAGAAACCCTCCGAGGTGGAGCTCGAAGAGGCGGTTCAGCTCCTGGAGCTTCCCCGCTATCTCGGAGATCACCCGGAGGACGGAAAACCCGTGGAGGCCGGCATCGGCCGCTACGGACCTTTCGTCAAGCACAAGCGCAATTATCGCAACTTGGACAGCCAGGACCTGGTCTTTACGGTCACCCTCGACGAGGCTCTGGAGTTGTTGAATAAGCCCAAGGGCCGACGGCGGCGCAAGGTCCTCAAGGAGCTCGGAAAGGATCCGGACTCCGGAAAGGAGATCAACGTCCTGGACGGCCGCTACGGACCCTACGTGAAATTGGGCAAGACCAACGCCTCGCTTCCCAAGGGCACCAAGCCCGAGGAGATGACCCTCGAAAAGGCGCTGGAGCTCATCGAAGAAAAACGAGCGAAGTGAGGACGAAAACCTCAAGACGTTCGACGCTCGATCAGTAGCCCCGGGCCACGCGCCGTTTGCGTGCCCGGGGTTCTCTATTGGGTGAACCTCAGAACCCCGGACTCCCTCGCTCCGCTCGGTCAGCCGGGGCTACGGATCGAATAATGAAGGTTCCAAGTCAGCGTAGTTTTTCTTCGTTCAACCTTGGAATCCGGTGAAAGACGTCGTCGATTCGTCGGCCATTCCCATCGTTCAATCCCATCGCCAATTTTGCTTCTTCAACGGTGTCGAATTGCTCGACGCCCATGGGGGCCAGCTCGTCGATGGGCGGTGCGCCGACGAGGGCGATGCGATTTCGCTCACAAGCCCTGGCGAGGACATAGGCGCGCTGCTGGCCGCCTCGGGTCTCGACCGTCTGTGGATCGTTCAATTCGGCGAGTAGCTGCTCTTTACCTCGGAGCATGGCCTCGGCGCAGGCTCGTTCGCCGCTTCCTCTTCCCATCCCCTCCGGGCAGGAGGCCTCGATGATAATGGCGCCGCCTTTTCGAATGGCAGCTCCATCGACAAGGGCGGCGTAGGTGGCGGCTCGCGATGCCTGATAGAAGTTGGAGGCTTTTACGGCGGGGACGGGTAGGTGCAGCCAGTCCAGGGAGGCGTCGACGTCTTCGAAGTAGATGGACTGCGCCAGCTCACAGGCGTCGCGGAAGGCGTCGCCGATGGGGCCGAAGAAGGTCTCGACCGCACCGCCACCGGCGGCGGGTACGACCTGTAGGCCCAGCACATCGCTGAGGCCGTCGGCGATGCGCCACAGCGATTGTTGAAAGGGGTTGTCGTCGATATTGCCGAGTCTGGTGTTGGGATCGCGCAGCAGGTGCAGGCCGTGCATGGCCGAGATCGTCGGCTCGCCGGCGCAGCCGATGGCCACGGCTTTGATGCCGCCGGAAAATCCGGCGTATTGGTGAGGTTCTACCGTGCCCACGCAGATGAGGCGTTCGGCGTCGATGACGCGGCGGTTCAACGTGATGGGAAGATTCGGAGGAGCCGAGGGCTGCAGCCCGTGTGCCGAACCCAGTTCGACGCAATCAGCGCCGTATGCGTCGTGTTGGGCGATCTCGACGTTCAATCCGTCGGCGGCGCGTCGCAGCGGCTCCAATTCGGCATCCGTCATGGGGCGGTGGAGTCCGAGGCCGACGAGGATCGACGTCTGGGAACCACCGTCGGTGAGATGTTCCAGCAGGGGCCGAAGCGCTGCTTCCACCGGAAGGGGACGGGTGGCGTCGGGGACGACGACGCAGGTCGTGGCCGGTCGGTGGCGGAGCTCTTGATTTGCGTGAAGTTTGACCATCGCTGTGTAGCTCGGTGGGGTCGTGCACGTCGAAGTAGTTGTTCGACCACAGGCAAAAAATTGTCGATTGGCAGGGAGCATAGCGCCGGAAGGCTCCCGGGGGCAACTCGATGCGACGGGTCCGTCGGCTTCCAGAGCAGGCACGCTCAACGCTCTTCAAGGCAGCTCGGATGCGCGGATGGCGCAGATGCACGGATGACGCATATTCGTGTACGGCGACTGGTGGTCAGTCAGGTGAGTGCAGAGGCCGACAAGGTTGTGCTAGTGCTGACCTACGGATTTCCGGAGGTCAGCACTAGATTCTCCGTACTCGCCGAGCTGTTGCAGGGGTTGAATATTCGAATGGAGGCAGAGAGTGGCAATGAAGGCAAAACAATTTGTGAAAACGTTGAAGTCCTATCAGTCCGATGCTGAGCGCGAGAAGATCGCGAGGTATTTTCATGACGATGAGGCTGAAGACAATCAGATCATCGGCGTGAGGATGAAGCGTATCTTCGATCTGGCCAAAGAAAATAGAGAGTTATCTCTGGATGAAGTGGAGCGACTGCTGGAAAGTCCGTACTACGAGGCGCGTATGGGTGCGGCAGCGATCTTGGACTTCAAAGCCCGCCTCAAGTTGTCGGAAGCCGAGCATCGCGAGCTTTTCGAGCTCTATCTGCGACGTCACGATCGGATCAACAATTGGGATCTCGTCGACCGCGCCGCCGGTCGCGTCATCGGTCGATTTCTCTACGAGTTCGAGGTGCCGCGCGATGTGCTCTACGAGCTCCTGGAGTCGGAGAACGTCTGGGAGCGGCGCACGGCGATCGTCAGTACCTCCTATTTTATAAAGAAGGGCGATCTGGATGATACCTTTTCCATCGCACGTCGATTGGTCGACGACGAGCACGAATTGATCCAAAAGGCCGTCGGGTCTTGGATTCGCCACGCAGGAAAGCGCGATGAGCAGCGGTTGCTCGATTTTCTGGACGAGCATGCGGTGAAGATGCCGAAGCCAATGCTCAATATGGCGATTCAGAAGCTGGAAAAGGAGCGGCGCGATCACTATCGTAAGCTCAATCGCCGGTGATTTGGTAGGTGGGGACACTCGAATCTCAATGGAGGAAGGCCATGATCGACGTAGACAAACAGATTGACGCCGTAAGCAGGCAGGTGGGTAGCCGCGACCTCGAAGAGGGACAGGGGCGGACCGTCATTATCAGTCAAATTATGGATGCGGAGCTGGAGGATGTCTGGGAGGCATGTACGACCGAAGAGCATATCCCGAAGTGGTTTCTTCCCATCACGGGTGAGCTCGAATTGGGCGGACGTTTCCAATTGGAGGGAAACGCCTCAGGGACGATTCAGCGCTGTGATCCGCCAGAAGAATTCGACGCCACCTGGGAATTTGCCGAAAATATGAGCTGGATCGAGGTGCGTCTGTCTGCGGTGGATGATGGGCAGACCCGAATTCAGCTCAAGCATATCGCCGTCGAGGATGAGCATTGGGCCGAGTACGGACCCGGCGCCACGGGCGTCGGCTGGGACGGGGCCATGATGGGGCTGGTCTTATATCTAAGGACAGGCCAGCCCGTCGACCGCGAAGAAGCATATGCCTGGATGGCCTCGGAGGAGGGAAAGAGGTTCTATACCCTGAGCAGCGAGCGCTGGGGTGAGGCTCACGTCGCCGCCGGAGAAGACGAGGCTTCGGCAAAAGCGGCCGCCGAGCGTACGATTCGATTTTATACGGGGAACTGAAGGGAGGGTCGTGATGTCACTCACTAAAATCGGAGCTCATTCGGCGGCGGCGTCGTGGCGTTCGGCGAGCAAGATGGCCAGGTTTAGCTTCAACGTGGTGTAGTTGCAGGGGGTGGACAGGCGGTGTTTCAGGGGCTTTAGGGGATCGCCCACCGTCCAGTCACGGGCGGCTTCGCGCAGGTCGGCCAGCAGCAATTCGTCGGCCTGGTCCTCGAGGTCGAGCTCGTAGCCCCGGTCGGTGAGGACCATGAAGTGGCGCAGGACGCTCTGAGTGGTGAGACCACGCTTGTCGGCGATCTGGCGAAAATCGAGGCCCTGATTGGCCAGTTTGAGGGTGTGCAGATAGGTGTCGCTGAGATCGTCGGTGGTGGTGGCCGATGGTTTTCGGGTCTCTGCGATGGCGCCGGAGACCGAATCGACGTGGAGGGAGAGGTTTTTTTCGACGTCCGGGGGCAGCTCGCCTTTGGAGGTCATGACCTGCTTTCCCCGATCCGTCAGGTGGATGCAGCCATGGACGTCCTGGCGAGTCAGGCGAAGACGTTGAAGGATATCCAGAAGGCGCACCAGGTCTTTTTGGCGTAGATCGGAGAGAAGCCCGTAGGTCGACAATTTGTTTAGGCCTGCGCGCAAGATCTTCTTTGCTTTCGAGCCGCGCAACATGCCGGCCACGGCGTGGGCGCCCCAGCGTCCGCGGCAGCGGGCGACGCCGCTCAAGAGTTTTTTGATGAGAATGGGCAGGGCGTCGGTGGTGGTGATGGTCTCGCGCTTCGGGGCTCCGCCGTAGCTGGGGACGCCGCAGCAGATATCGCAGTGTCCGCAGCCCTCCTGTTCGTGGGAGGCGCTCGAGAAGTAGCGCACCAGAAAGTTCTGGCGACAGGTGGCGCCGGTAGCGTAGCGCACCATGTGGTCCAGGTGGCTTTCGTCGAGCTGGCGACGTTTGTTCAGAGCTTCCCAATCGACGCGAAGCTCTCGGGTGCGGGCGCGGTCGATGACGTCGATCCAGGGCTGTCCGTTGCGCACCCCGAAGGCGACGTGACCGCCGCGCTCCAATAGGCGAAGCGCCGACTCCACCGCCCAGGGATGGACGTAGTCCGAGCCCGCTCGGCGCAGATGATCGGCGATGGTGTCGGCATCCAGGGGATGGGTCCCCGGACCTCGGCGCTGCAGATCGTTCCATACCCTTTCGACGAGGCGGCGTTTGGGATGGGAATTTTCGATGAAAAATTCGTGCACCCCGCAGTCGCTTCGGTTGTATAGGAGCAGGCAGTGCGATTCTTCGCCGTCCCGTCCGGCGCGGCCGGCTTCCTGGTAATAGGCCTCCACGCTTCCGGGGAGGTTGAAGTGGACGATAAGGCGCACGTCGCTTTTGTCGACGCCCATTCCGAAGGCGTTGGTGGCCACCAGAAGCGGGGCGTCACCGGCCATGAAGGCGTCCTGGATCTCGTCGCGTTTTTGATCCGCCATTCCGCCGTGGTAAAGCGCCGGATGATGTCCCTTCTCGCGCAGGCTGCGTCCTACCTTTTCGACCTGTTTTCGGGTGGCACAATAGACCAGGCAGACGCCGTCTTCGATGCGGCGAATGGCGGCGTCGAGGCGGCCGTATTTTTCGGCCTGCCCCCGGGTGGCGAAGACCTCGAAGAAGAGGTTTGGCCGCTCGAAACCAGAGACCACGATTTGAGCGTCTTTGAGATCGAGTTGCTCGGCGATATCCTTTTGTACTTCCGGGGTCGCCGTCGCCGTCAGCGCCAGCGTCGTCGGCTCACCGAGGGATTGGCGAACCCGATCCAGAGTCAGATAATCGGGGCGGAAATCGTGGCCCCACTGGCTGATGCAGTGGGCCTCGTCGATGGCGAAGAGTCCCACCGGAAGACCATCGATTGCGTTCATGAAGGAGTCGCTCTTGAAGCGCTCGGGAGCGACGAGGACGATCTTGTATTCGCCTCGGCGAATGGCGTCGAGGCGTTGGCGCTGCTGTGGCCAACTGAGCGAGGAGTTGATGAAGGTCGCCGGGATATTGAACTCCTCCAGGGCCTCGGCCTGATCTTTCATGAGCGCGATCAGCGGAGATACAGCCACCACCAGTCCCGGCACCACGCAGGCGGGCAGCATATAGCAGAGGCTTTTTCCAGAGCCCGTGGGCATGACGACCACGTTGTCGCGGCCTTCGACGACGGATTCGATGACCTCTCTTTGACCGCGGCGAAAATCGTCGAAGCCGAAGAAATCGCTCAGCGCCTCGTCGATGGAATCGGCCAGCGGGGGGAATGGGGAAGCAGTGGTGGTGGATTGGAGCATGAGAGGCGGGTGGTTGGTGTTGGGTAGGTAATGGGTGATGGGATGCCGGATCGGGGACGTGAAAACGCCCTCTTTGCCAAAGATCCCACAGGTTGTAACGTCTACGTCGGAAAATGCGAAGACCATCATAACGACAATCCTTTTGGCTGGCGAGTCATGAATTCTCCCATCGATTTCGACGAGTTGATCTCCATTCGGCGCCATCTTCATGCACATCCGGAGTTGTCCAACAAAGAGGAGAAGACAGCCCGGTTCATCGAGGAGAAGCTGGCCGAATTCGGCATCGACGACGTGCGCCGGGTGGCCGAAACGGGTGTGGTGGCGCTGGTCAAAGGAAAAGAGGAGGGACCGGTGCGGGCCTATCGGGCCGATATCGATGCCCTTCCCATCACGGAGCAAAACGACTGCGATTATGCGAGCCGGAATCCGGGGGTCATGCACGCCTGCGGCCACGACGTCCACACCACGGTGGGGCTGGGGGTGGCGCAACAGATCCACAGGCGGCGGGGGGAACTTGCGGGAGCCGTGAAGTTCATCTTTCAGCCCGCCGAGGAGGCGTCGCCGGAAGACGAGCCCGTCGGAGCGGAGCGCATGGTCCGCGAAGGGGTGCTCGCCAATCCCGAGGTGGAGTCCGTCTTTGCTCTTCACTGCATGCCGAGCCTCCCGGTGGGAAAGATCGGCCATACGGGAGGACCCGTGTGGGCGGGCTCGGAGTTGATGGAGATCGACATCGAGGGAAAGCAGGCCCACGGAGCCTATCCCCACGAGGGGATCGACGCTGTGGCCGTGGCCTCTCAGGTGGTCGTCTCCCTGCAGCAGGTGGTTTCGCGGACCATCGACGCCCGCCAGTCCTGCGTGGTCACCGTAGGAAGGATCGAGGGCGGCGATTCCTATAATATCCTTGCCGAGAGGGCTTCGTTGACGGGCATCTTGCGCGGGCTGTCCGAGGAGGCGATGGACCTGGCGAGAAAGAGCATCGAGCTCATCGTCACCCACGTCTGCCGAGGCTTCCAGGCTCGCGGTCGGGTGCGATTTACGCCGGGGGCGAGGCCGGTGATCAACGATGTGGCGCTCGAGAAGAAGGCCGTAGAGATCATCGCAGATCATCTCGGCCCGGCGGCGGTCACGGCCCATCCGCCCCAACTGGGCGCCGAGGATTTTTCGGCGTTCTCCCGCCGCGTTCCGGGATGTTACCTCTTTTTGGGAATACGCAACGAGGAAAGGGGAATTACCCACGCCCTGCATACCCCGCGTTTCGACGTCGACGAGGAGTGCATCGGACTCGGGGTGCGGGCGATGACGGAGGTACTGCTCGGCTGAACGGCGCCTCGCAGGTAGTTGGTAGTTGCGCTCGGCTGGGGCCTCGCTGGTGGTTACGTTCGGCTTCGCCTCGTTGGTGGTTGGTAGTTTGCTAACTGCAAGTGAGCAAAGCGAACGAACCTACCGCATTGCGCCAAGCGCAATGAGTGCCTATAACTCAACATTCGACGCCCGTCGGGGCCGGTCTTCGGCAGGTGCTCGCCAGATAAATCCCAATCGAAAGGAGAAAATCCCATGAAAGGTGGCATGAATAATCTGGTTCGCCAGGCCCAGCAGATGCAGTCGAAGATCGGCAAGGTCCAGGAGGAGATCGGCAAGAAGACGATCGAGGCCTCCACCGGTGGTGGGGTGGTGACGGCCAAGGTCAACGGAAAGCAGGAGCTTTTGGAGGTCAAGATCGATCCCGATGTGCTCGATCCGGAGGACGTGGAGATGCTCGAAGAGATGGTGGTGGGCGCCGTCAATCAGGCCATGGAGGCCGCCGGCGAGATGATGAACTCCGAGATCGAGAAGATCACGGGTGGTCTCAATATCCCGGGGCTATTCTAAGAGGGAGGCCGGTGAAGGCAGCGCAGAAGGATCCGATCACGAGGTTGGTGAACGCCTTTCGCCAGCTTCCCGGGGTGGGGGAGCGCACGGCGACCAGGCTGGCTTTTTTCGTGCTCAACGAGTCCGACGAGATCTCGCGGGAGTTGGCCGATGCCCTGGTGGACGTCAAGGAGAAGGTGGGGTTGTGCGAGGACTGCTGCAACCTGACCGATCGAGATCGATGTGCGATCTGTGAAGATGCACGCCGCGATCGTTCCCTGGTATGTGTGGTGGAGCGGACCCAGGATCTGCGGGCCATCGAGCGCACCGGAGATTACGGCGGAACCTATCACGTCTTGCACGGGCTGATCAGCCCGCTCGACGGGGTGGGGCCCGACGATATCTATGTACGCCAGCTCATCACACGATTGCAGAAGACCGGGGGAGAGGAGGCCATCGAGGAAGTGATCGTGGCCACCAGCCCCTCCGTCGACGGAGAGGCGACGGCGCTGTATCTGCAACGGCTTCTGGAGCCGTTGGGGGTTCGGGTCACCCGGATCGCCTCGGGGATTCCCATCGGCAGCGATCTGGAATATGCCGATAAAGTCACGCTGGCCCGCGCGCTGGAGCAACGTCGACAGATGTAGTTCTTGCC
>SLPW01000534.1 GCA_007131755.1 Myxococcales bacterium
CAGGTGGGTGGACTTGTGGGATATATGTGGCGAGAAGGTTATACGACGGGTCCGATGCTGAGCAATGTGACGAATAGCTATGCCTATGGCCAGGTGGTAGGGACCGAAGACGTGGGAGGCCTGGTGGGATTGCGCCGCGACGTGGGAGGATATTTCATGCCGAACGTCACCGCCTCTTATTGGAAGATCACCGACAACGTAGCCGACAGTGACGGCGGCGACCCCCTTACGGAGGCGGAGTTCACAGCACAGCAAAATTTTTCGGGCTGGGGCTTTGGCTCGGTCTGGCAGATGGGATCGGACAGACCGGTGTTGATGTGGGAATGAATGCAGCAACGGGTACGAATATCGTGAGTTGGATGACGAGATGATGGCAGTTATTTCCCCAGTGGCATTGCCCCGCCTCCTGATCGCCCTCACCGTCGCCGTGGCAGTGGTCGCGACGGGATGTCAGATCTCGGCAGGATCGGAATGCCGTCATGACGACGACTGTGCAAGTGGCGAGCAATGCGTCGGCGGAGGGGGCGTGTTGGTGCGCGACGGGGTGTGCATCAATGGAAGCCAGGATGTTGAGGGGGACGTTGCAATAGAGGATGTGGATGTGGATGTCTCGACGTGCGCTCCTCCACTGGAAGAGTGTGGAGATGAGTGCGTAGATCTGCGCTTCGATCCAGACCGCTGTGGGCAGTGCGACAACCGGTGTGCTGTGCCGGACGGGGGCATCCCGATATGCTACGAGGGAATTTGTGACTTCGAATGCCTTGACGGCCTCGGTGCCTGTGATGGCCTGTGTGTAGATCTGGGGTCCGACGAGGAGAATTGCGGCGTTTGTGGGGTGGGCTGTGAGAGCGACGAAACTTGTCAGGACTCGCAGTGCATTTTCGATATTCGGTGTGATCCAGAGGAAACGCCCTTTGGGGGAGGCCAGGGAACGGCGGAGGATCCCTTCACCATTTGCTCGGCACAGCACCTTCGAAATATCGACAGCGATGAGGAGTATCTGGACCTGCAATTCTCACTGGCCGAAGATCTCGATCTGGCGGGAGAAGAGATGGAGATCATCGCCGAATTCGAGTTGCCTTTCGACGAGGAAGTGCAGGGGTTTCAGGGGGTATTTTTGGGAAATGGCTATGAGATTCGAAATCTGCAGATCCTGCAACCCGGGTCGGATGTGGTGGGGCTCTTCGGTCTCGTCTACGAGGGGACGGTGCAGGATCTGGTATTGGTGGACGCTGAGGTGGCGGGAAGGCAATTCGTGGGAGGATTGGTGGGGATAAATTACGGCACGGTGGAGGGAATCAGTGCCGAGGTTGATGTCGAAGGAGAAGAGAGTGTCGGGGGATTGGTGGGGTACAATCATGAGGCGGCCCACGTCGGGGCTGTCGAGGTGGCCGGAGAGGTCGCGGGTCTGCAAGCCGTGGGTGGGGTAGTGGGGCGAAATGACGGAGTGGTGGAGGAGGCGTGGAGCTCGGCGACCGTGAGCGGAGAGTCCCGTGTCGGTGGTCTGGTGGGCGACAATTACCGAGAGAGCGAGGCGGCGCAGTGTCGGATCGAAGATTCGGAGGCCACGGGAGCGGTGCTGGGAACAGGGGAAGAAGAAGCGGGATGGGAGCCCGAGGAGCCCGAGGCGGCGGGGCCCGATTCGGAAGGGTTGGTGGGAGGATTGGTGGGGCGCAATTATATCGATTGTGGCATCATCAATTCTTCTTCATCCGGTGATGTTAATGCGCCGGAAAGCAACGCCGTGGGAGGATTGGTGGGGTGGTCGCGTCCGCAGTCGCAGATCGTGGGTTCTCATGCCACGGGCGATGTGAGGGGAGGCGATTTTACGGGGGGACTCGTGGGGAGGGTGAGCAGCCAATTAGGTGAGGACTGGTCCGAAGATGACCCACCGGTGGACTCGAGCTTCGCCACGGGTCATGTGGAGGGGGTCAACAGCGTGGGAGGTCTGGTGGGAAGGTCGGAGGGAAGGATCGTCAACTCCCATGCCCAGAGCACCGTGGAGGGACAGATAATGGTGGGGGGATTGGTGGGACATCTTCGCCGGACAGCTTTCGGTACGGCCGGTCAGGTTGAGAGGTGCTTCGCCGACGGAGATATCAGCGGATCTGGAGCCATTGGAGGACTGGTGGGGCTCCAGCAGGGAGAGGTGGTCGAGTCCTTCGCCAGCGGGCAGGTGGTCGGTGGTGGAAGTCTGGCGGGAGGCCTGGTGGGCTTATTATTCGACGATGGAGTGGTCTATGACTCCTATGCCACCGGCGGGGTCCTGGGCGCCAATTATGTGGGGGGGTTGGTGGGGGAGATCCGGTCGGGCTCACCATTTGGTGGAGGGATTGTTGGAGGCGATGAGCTCGTGGCCAGGTCCTATTCCACGGGCACCGTCGACTCCATACAGGCGGGCTCCGTTGGGGGATTGGTCGGACACAACGAGGGCCAGGTGGAGGATTCGTATTGGAATGAGGACACCAGTGAGATATCCGTCAGTGACGGCGGGACGGGATTGAATTCAGACCAATTCGCAGATCAGGAGAGCTTTTCCGGCTTTGATTTCAACGACGTCTGGGAGATAACGTCGCAAAGGCCCCTATTGCAGTGGGAGCCGTGAGGTCGGGAGATAGAAACAGGAAATGATGATGAAAAAGTCGATGGAAGTGGCGTTGGCCTTGATGCTTCTCAGTCTGTTGGGCATCGGATGTGGCTACGAGAGTGGTCTGATAGACGCGGAGTGTATCGGTGACGCCCAATGTCCCGACGGGGCGGTCTGTGACGACGGATATTGTGTGCCCGAGCCGGAGTTGGAGTGCACCGGTGACGAGATCGAATGCGATGAGGTCTGCGTAAATATCGTCTCCGATCCCGATCATTGTGGCGGATGTGGCGAGGCTTGTAGCGATGGCGAGACATGCAGATCAGGAATCTGCGAACCCGAAGTAGAAGATTGTGGTGATCTTAAGTGGTGCGACGAAAAATGTGTGGATACCGATAGTGACGAAGAGCACTGCGGGGAATGTGGAAACTCCTGCGACAGCGGTGAATTCTGTGACGGCGGTCAATGCGTCGAGTGTGACGTGGCGCAGCCGCAGTGGGAGATGTGTCTCGACCAATGCATCAACGTCCATACCGATCCCGACCACTGTGGAGAATGCGACGAAGCATGTGAAGCACATGTGGGAATCGACCACGCCGAGCCGGTGTGCGAAGACGGGCATTGTGATTGGCAATGCGTGGAGGGATACGACGAATGCGAAGATGGAAGTTGTACCGATCTGAGCACCCTCGATGATTGCGGCAGTTGTGGAACGGACTGCACACAGGATTTCGACGTCGAGGGAGCGCAGCCGTCCTGCGTCGATGACGGCGATGGAGGGTTCGAATGTGGCTTCGAATGTCAGGTGGAGCAGGGATTCGAGGCATGTACGGACTCGGGGTGTACGGACGTCATGAACGATCCGGAGCATTGTGGAGGATGTGATCATGGTTGTGCTGATGGCGAGGTATGCGCCGAAGGTGATTGTGTGCCCTGTGATCCGGCAGCGACCCCCTTCGGAGGAGGAGATGGAACGGATGACTCGCCATTTGCCATCTGCAGTGTAGCCCACCTGGAGAGTATCGATTCGCAAGGGGAACACGGTGCCTGGTTTGCGCTATATGCCGACCTCGATGTGAGTGGCGAAGACGGTCTCAGCTCTCCCATCGGCTGGCACCAAGATGGATCGAATTGGAGTCGCTATGAATTTACGGGCCACTTCGACGGACGGGGCCATGAGGTTTCGGGGTTGTCGGTGACGGCAATTTCCTGGTCGTATCTTGGCCTGTTCAGTGAAGTCATGGAGGGAGGGGAGGTGGAAAATCTGGTGTTGCGAGATGTGGACGTCCAGGGACGGGGAGGCGTGGGAGCAGTGGTCGGCAGGCTCGAGGGCACCATCACCGATGTGAAAGTGGAGGGGGGAGTGGTCGGTGGAGATTCGCTGGTGGGAGGTCTGGTGGGAAGGGTCGGCGGGAGCGCTCAGATCATCGATGGCGTCGTCACCGGGGGCGTCACCATCAGCGGCGAAGATTCCGTGGGCGGGATGGTCGGTCAGTTGGAAGGGGGGAGCAGGATCACCGAAGGTCGGGTGGACGACGTGGAGGTGACGGGAAGCGGTGATGGTGTGGGGGGAATGGTGGGCTACGGCTACAGCAATTCGGTGACAGCCACGGCAACGGTGGGCCCCGATGTCACGGTGAATGGCCGAGATCAGGTCGGCGGATTGATAGGGCGGAGCAACGGTTTGGTGGAGTCCTCTCAGGTGGAGAGTATCGATGTCTCCGGACGAGATCGAGTGGGAGGATTGGTGGGCTATGCTTCCGATCAGTACAGCGGAGCGGCGGGACAGATCACGAATAGTCATGCCACAGGCGTTGTAGGTGGACGAGAGGATGTCGGTGGACTGGTGGGCTGGAGCCGGGGGGAGACCCGGGATTCATCGGCAGGCGTGGTGGTGACGGGGAGCCAAGACTATGTGGGAGGCCTGGTGGGATATGTGTCCGGCTCGGGATCCGTCGTCGACTCCGAAGCTCACGGCGACGTCTCTGGCGACGAAGACGTGGGAGGGTTGGTGGGGCGCAACGACGGGCATGTGCGCCGGTCGCACGCGACGGGCGACGTCACCGGCCAGGGGCGACGTGTCGGGGGACTTATCGGAGAGCTTCGGCATCTGGTCGAGCAATCCTTCGCCACCGGGGATGTCAATTCCAACGATCGTCACGTCGGTGGGGCGGTGGGAAGAATTCACGCCACCGGAGAGGTGCGCGACTGCTATGCCACAGGCGATGTACACGGGACTTCTCGTGTCGGTGGATTGGTGGGGGTCAATGGCGCTCAAGGCCAGACGGGGACGACGGGCGATATCTATACCTCCTATTCCACGGGATATGTCTCCGGCTCGGGAACTCATCTGGGAGGGTTGGTGGGTAATAATGCCGGAGACGTCTACGATTCGTATTGGAATACATCGACCAGCATCGACAGCAGTAGTGGGGGTACCGGACTCAGCGGAACGGAATTTATGGATCTGGGGAATTTCGAAGGCTTCGATTTTGTCGAGGACGGCGGAGACGCGTGGCAGATGGGTTCGGAGCGTCCTCTTCTGTGGTGGGAGTGAGTATGAGGGGTTACCCCTCGGGAAGGGCGACGTCGTAGAGGGCCTGGATCTCCTCCTTGGAGAGAAAGCGGCACCAGCGCATCTTTAAATCGTCCAGTTCAAGGGGACCGAATTTGACGCGGCGCAATTTGCGGATCTGCAGGCCCTCGCGGTCGCAGAGCTTACGCACCTGGCGGTGGCGGCCCTCGGTGATGGTGAGGGAGATCCAGGTGCAACTGGAGCGCTCGGCGACCCAGCCCGTCTGGGCCGGGGCGGTGAAGCGGCCCGGTTCGAATTCCAGTGGCTCCTTCAGGCGCCGTAGCACGCTAGCTTCGGGGGTAAGCTTGGCTTTGACCTTGACGTGGTAGACCTTCTCAATGGGCTCTACGGAGTCCGGATCTGCGTTTCCGGCGTATTTTTTGTTGAGCAACGCCTGGGCGAGGCGTCCGTCGTCCGTAAATAGGAGCAGGCCCTGGGTGTTGTAGTCCAGGCGGCCCACATGGGGCAGATCCGGAAAGTGCTCCGGGACGTGATCGTAGACGGTGGGACGGCCCTCGAAGTCGCGGCGCGCCGTGATGCAGCCGTGGGGTTTGTTGAGAATGAAGAATTGGTGGGGCATTTTCGGGCGGGGGATGGGTGCGGTAGCGATGCATCTACATCGGCGAAAGGCGCAAGCCGAGGGTGAAGACGTGGATCAGGCCGTCGTAGACGCCCTCGAAGCCCTGTCCGCGCGACGAGGTCTCGTCGAGGATGAGCAGGTTGTAGGCGGCATCGACGGCGACACCTTCGGCGGGGCGGTAGCCGAAGCCGAGGCTCATGGAGGTGCGATCTGTGCTGGGCTGCGCCGGGGTGAGTTCGTCCTCCGGCGCCGGGGAGGGTTCGATGGCGATCCCACTTCGCACGGACAAGCCGTCGATGGGGGAGACGTATTCCACGCCGGCGCGCATGGAGATGGTATTATTCCAATTTCGGGGATCCGAGATATCCTGGACGTCGTCGGAGTCGAAGCGCACGTCGAAGACTTCGTTTGCGCTCCAGCGATTGTACTCCACGTCCAGCGACAATACGCCCATCATGTCGAGCTGGTAGGCCAGTCCGACCGCGAAGCGATGGGGAAGCACCATCTGTGTGGCTGCACGGGTATCGTGGGCGGCTTCGGACATCTCCGGAGGGACGTCTTCGAAGCGAGCCATCCCGTCGACGTCGACGGTGATGGCGCTACGCCAACTGGCGCCCAGCGACAGGCCCTCGTATACCCGGCCCCAGAGGCCGACCTGGGCGCCCACGCCACCGCCGTTGGCCTCGAGCTCCACCAGCCCCTCTTCGCCGGGGCGGGCGAAGTCGATGGCGCTGGTAAAGCCCATATCGCCCCAGACGAAGCGGGGGCCGGCGGCGATGGCAAATTCGTTGATGGGACGCCAGGCCAGCGACGGCGCCGCCTCCATGACGCGCAGATTGGTGGAGGTCACCTCGAAGCGGCCCGCCCATCCGTCGGGCCATTGCAGAGCGGCGCCGTAGGGGATTCCCAGGGTGAGGCCGGCAGCAAAGGCGTCGTATTTTCCAAAGGCATGCAAAAAGGGCGGAAGCGAGCCGTTGACCTCCGAGCGGGTGCGCCGGCCCGTCTCCGGGTTCTGGTGCTCCACCATGGGAAAGATAAAGGAACTCCCAATTCCAACACCCCATTCGTCCTGAAGGGTGAAGCCGGCGGGGTTGAAGAAGCCGGCCTCGGGCAGGTTGGGGCGCCCCGTGACGGCGCCGGAGATCCCCGCCGACTGTGCACCCTGAAAGCCCTGGGCGTAGCCTCCGGCCTCGGCAGGTGTGGCGAGAAGACAGAGCGCCATCATGACGGCGAAGCTGCCGCAGATGCGGTATGCAGTCTCGGATTTAATCATATCAGTTGCTCGGTGGCCCGATTCCGTATGTGGGTACACACCATGGCGGCACCCTACGAACTGCCCACCCAATACCTACCACCCAATACCCATGACCTGCCACCCAATACCCACCACCCAATACCCAATACCTGTTTCCTACACCCAATACCTGCCACTAACCCTCACCGATTTTCGAAGAATTCGACGATATCTTCGCGGGCCTGGCGGGTGGCGCTGGAGAGGTTGGTGGGGTCGAATAAAAAGGCGTGATCCGTCACGCCCGCCTCGTAGTTGATATAGTCTACGCCCATACGCTCGGAGAGAATAGCCGTGCCGACATTGGGGACCACCAGATCGCCTTCAGCCTGCTGAATGAGGACACGGGCCTGCCGATCTTCGATGATCTCTCCCGTCTCGGGATCGACATAGGTCAGCGGTTCGGCGACGGTGTGCTGGACGAGGTTGAGCGGGTCGACGGGGTCGAGGATCCAGCGGGCGGCGTTCAT
The DNA here is from genome assembly GCA_007131755.1 of Myxococcales bacterium. Lineage (GTDB taxonomy): Bacteria > Myxococcota_A > Bradymonadia > Bradymonadales > Bradymonadaceae > SLJM01. The sequence continues at coordinate 7,504 of SLPW01000534.1, forward strand.
GAATTGGAAATAGGCGTCGCTGCCCTCGGTGATCTCCCGATCGTCGAGGGCATTTTCAAAGAGAGGGCGAAAGACGTGGGAGTGCTCGATGAGCTGGGTCAGGTCTGCGGCGGGGACGTTGAGGACGAAATTTTCGATCTTCGCCTCCGTGGCGGACAGACCGGAGCCCAGGATGCCGCCAAGGCTCATGCCCAGGTATAGAATCTCGTCGCCCAGCATTAGGCCCGTCTCCTCGACGACCCAGTCGGCCAGCGACGAGGTCTGGTCGAGCTGATAAGGGGCCTGAATGACGCGGACCGATTGTTGAAGATCCAACAGCGCCTGGGCGAAGTGATCGCGGGTGGCCGGGATGCTATTCATATCGATGAAGACCTCCCCGCTGTCGATGGGATAGCTCAGGAGGTCCTCGTATTGGGTGCCGGCCAGAAAGGGGGCGAGGTGGGGGACCGTAAATTGCTTCAGTTCGGCTTTCGTGCCGTCGGAGTAGCGGCACTGGCCGATGTCGTCACAGGTGGCGCCGTCGACACACCCCTCGTCGCGAATACAGACAGCGCGGCTTCCGTGATAGGGCAAGTCCGGGGCGAAGGCGGCGTAGCCCTCCGTGGCGAGAACGGAGGCGATGAGATAGAGCAGCTCACGACTCGTCATCAGGCCGTGACCGAAGAGCACCACCGGGATGGGCTCGGCGACGCTGACGTCTTCGGGCAGAGTGAGGACGAATTTCACATAGTCCACTTCCGCCTCGCCGTCCTGGCGAAAGGCGCGGGTTTCAGGGTCGAGGTGATCGTAGATCGGCATCTTGCCACGGATGACGGCCTCCACGTTGTGGAGCAAAAGCGAGGCGGCGCCGGAGGGCCAGGTGGTGTCGATGTCGATGACCTCCGTGGGGATATCCTTTTCGTAGAGTTCGGCGCGGCGCTCCAGCAGGATATCCACGGAAGGGGTGGTGCGAAAGGGGACGGCCACGGCCACATCGGCGCGATCCAGGTCTTCGCTTTGCCACAGGTGGTATAATAGATGGTTGACCTGCTGGCGGTGCGGCTCGAGGCGTCGGGCTTCGTCGTCGGTCAACTGCTCGAGTGCAGAGCTGCCATCGTCGTCCACCAGGGGGGCGTCGAGCAGGAGCATGGCCCCCATGGGCTGGGGACGATGGTTGTGGCCCGCCCGGGAGACCAACTGCGTGGTTGCCAGATAGACGTATTCTGTGTCGGGCTCCAGAGTCAGTTCGGGGCGCATCCAAATGCGTTGCTCGTCCTGCAGACGGCCTCGCTCCAGATCCTGGACTTCGAGCCACTGGTCGTCGCGGCGCTCGAAGAGGCGAAAATCTTCGGCCGACGGTTCGCCCGGGGCGAAATCGTGAGTGCTCTCGACGACGATGGAACCAGAGATGGCGAAGCCCTCCATGGTGGAGAGTTCCTCGCGGATCTGGCGCTCCTCATCGTTCATATCGTCGTCGATTGGCAGGTCGAGCCCGTCGCCGTCGGGATCGACGAGGATCCCATTCGGCAGCGGGATCTTGCCGGAGGAGGTGTCGAAGGCGATGGCCGGCTGTGAGGAGGTGGTGAATTGGAAGAGGGCCGCCAACTCCTCGCGCTCGATGCCCTGTTGCTCCATCAATTCGAAGGCCGGTTGAAGCTCGTCCTGAAGCTCGGCCAGAGCGTCGGCCGTCTCCTGGCGCTCCTGGGCGGTGTCTCCGGGGACGGCGTCGGGGTGGTCGCGAAGCGACTCGGCAGAGCGCACCAAAAAGAAGGCGGGATCGGCGATGACGGAGCGGCCGTTCTGGCCGCGAAGTCCAAACCCGTAGCCGCGCACGGCGACCACGTAGGTGCGGTTTGCCTCCAGCGGCTCGCGGGGCTCGACGATGATCTCCATAGTCTCGTCGTCGTAATGAGCGTCGAAACGCAAGTCCACGCCTCCCTGCACGGCCACCAGAGTCAGACCTCGGTTGAGGGTGGCCTCGTCGATGGGCCCGGAGACGGGGATGCGGATCGGCGTGGAGAGGGGATAGCCGTCGAGGGTGTTGAGGTAGTCCGTAAAGGCCCGGGTGGCCAGGGTGGCGTCGTCGTCGACGGGGATGTCGAGGCGGTTGGCGGCATCGTCGCGAACCAGATCCGTGGGAGTGGGCATCTCTCCGGTTTGCGGATTCCACAATATCCGCACTCGATCTTCTGGTGGTTCGCCAGGCTCGCCGATGGAGTCGCAGGCCGGAGTGATGACCAGCAAAAGGGCCAGCAATGGTTGGAAGATTCGGTTAGGCATGCGGGCAGACCCTGGAGAGAGCTCGAATAGAATGCACGACCCGTAGGTTAGCGGGTTGCGTGGCGGGGCTCAATGGCCTGTCGGTGCGCAGACTCCCCTCTTCTTGCGCTGCCGGTACGAGCCCGCTACATTTTCGCGAGTATAGACGATCCCCAAACGAGGACCCGGAGAATACAGATGGCGAAGTTGTGGAAAGAACCCGAGAAGGTATCGTCCTGGCGAAAGATCTCGGTAGGAATGTGGAGAAATCCCTCTCAGCCCACGATCTATGGCTTTGAGACGGTGGACGTCGACGAGCTGCTGAAATACCTCGACGAAGCATCCGAGGCCAGCGGTAGTAAGGTGACGCTGACGGCGTATTTGACCAAAATTACCGCTGACGTGCTGGCAGAATTTCCCGCGCTCAACACCATCGTCGTTGGAAATAAGGTACTTCAGCGCGAGAATGTCGACGCTTTCTGCCAGGTGGCAGTGGCGAATGACGAGGGCGGATCTGCCGATCTAAGCGGCGCCAAACTGCCCAATGTCGATGAGATGACCCTGCCCGAGATCGCCGACAAGCTTCATAGACGTGCGGAGCGCATTCGAAAGGGACAGGATGCAGAGATTGAGCAGACGAAGTCGATGCTCGACAAGATTCCCCCCGTGGTGTTGCCTCAGTTGATGCGGGTCGTCGACGTGTTGACCTACGTCGTTCCCTTCGATCTGGGAAAGATTGGAATCCGCAATGATCCCTTCGGAAGTTATATGGTGACAAATTGTGGGCCCTTTGACATCAAGCTCGGTTTCGCGCCGCTGGTGCCCTTTGCGCGCACACCAATCGTGATCTTGCCCGGCATCATCGAGGATCACCTCTTCGTGGAAGATGGCGAGCCGGTGGTCAAGAAGGGATGTCAGATCTCTTTTACGGCAGATCACCGATGTTTCGATGGCCTGCAGATCGGAATCTTCGTGCGAGAGATGCGAAAGCGCCTCAATCATCCCTATGACCACAATCCAGCGCCCGAGACCTACGCGGTCCACCGAGACGACGTGGACGTGGCAGCAGCAGTCGACTCTCCGCCTCCGGAGGCGTCGAAGCCTGTGGGAGGGTCGTGAGCGGGGCCGAAAAGTTTTTCGAAGCATGAAGTGCAAAATACAACGACCAAAGACAAAAATAAAAATGTGAAATTCACAATCGGAAGTCGGAAATCGGAAATCGGAAACGTATCGGGTCGTCGCCGTTGTTTCTTTCTTTTCCTTAGTTTGTTCTTCATGGCTCTTTCGCCGGCCTGTTCCTCCGAAGACTCCACTGAAAATGATGGGTCCAACGCCGAGGACGATGCCGGCCACAATGACGTTGCCGATCCGTCGACGTTGTGTACTGCCGGCGAGCGGCGTTGTGACGGATCGGATAATATCGAGACCTGTTCAGAAGACGGAATGAGTTGGGAGGGTGAGGCCTGTCCGGCCGGTGAGCAATGCGACGCCGACCAGCAGGCCTGTACCGAGCAGGTCTGTACGGCGGGGGTTTTCGACGGATGTACGGAGGAGGGCCTGGTTCGTCATTGCAACGCAAGCGGTACGGGCTGGACCGAGGATTCCTGTCCCGACGGTGGGGTCTGTGAGCAAGGCGGATGTACGCAGGTGGAGTGTCAGTCCGGCGTGACCCGTTGCTTCGGGCCCGAACAATACGAGACATGTAGCGAGGCCGGTGTCTACGCCCCGTCGGGGACCTGTCCGGTGGGTACGGAGTGTTTCGACGGTCAATGTGAGGAGCTATGCGAGATCTCCAGAAAGGTCTCCACCTATATCGGCTGCGAATATTGGTCGGTTGATCTGGATAATTACGGCGGGGCTCTCGACGAGCCCCACGCCATCATCATCACCAACTACAACAACGATCTGGCCGCCGAGGTCCAGCTCTTCGAGGGATATTCCGATCGGCGAATCCTCGTCGGAGCTGACGGAGTGGAGTTCGACTCCACCATCCCCCCCGGGCAGGCGCGGATCTTCGAGTTGCAACAGGGCTATCGCCACTCCGGAACCCGGATCTTCGACGACCGGGCGATTCGGATCAATAGCTCCATTCCCGTGGTGGCCCATCAATTCAATCCCCTGAATAACGTCGGGGTCTATACCAACGACGGCACGGTGTTGATCCCTACCAATTCGGTGGGCACCGAATACTGGGGGTTGAGCTGGGTGAATCGAAGCGACTCCGTCAATCTTCGCGGTTATCTGACGATGGTCAATTCCTCGACGGTGGCCAACGAGGTGACGGTCCGTCCCACGGCGCAGGTGGTGGCCGGTCCGGAGATCTCGACGATGGAGGCCGGCGAAGAGCGCACCTTCTTGCTCGAGCCGGGCCAGTCGTTGAACCTGGTGGCCTCCGGCGTAGAGCTCGGCGATGCCCAGAGTCACGGGTGTCTCTCCGATCCGGAAGGGACGCCCGAAGAGGTCCATCCCTGCCCCGATCTGACGGGAACCCATATCACGGCACAGCATCCGATCACCGTCTTCGGGGGTCACCAATGTGCCAACGTTCTCCTCGGTGTCGACCGCTGCGACCATATCGAGTCGGTGCTCTTTCCCGTGGACTCCTGGAGCACCGAATATGTGGGCACGAAATTCGAGCCGCGGGCCGACGGGATTCCAGAGCCCGATATCTGGCGGGTCATCGCCGCCGAAGAAGGCACCCGCATCCAGACCGATCCGCCCATCGAGGGCATTCACGGCGCTCGGCTCGACGCCGGGGAGTGGAGGCAATTTGCCTCGCGGGCCGACTTCGTGCTCGCCGCCGACGCACCGGTGCAGTTGATGCAATATATGGTGGGGGCAAATTGGCCGGGCATTCCCCGGGTCTGTGACCAGGGAGCCGACGCCTTCAACCCCACCGGGATTGGCGATCCGGCCATGGCCATGGCCGTGCCGGTAGAGCAATTTCGAGATAATTATATCGTTCACACCCCTCAGAATTATGAAGAGGACTACCTCAACCTCATCGTCCCCGTGGGACAAGACGTAATGCTCAACGGAGAGTCCGTCCCCGCCGAGCGGTGGGAGGTGGTCGGGGAGATGAATCGCTTTGAGGTAGCCACCCTCGAGGTCGACGCCGGTTTTCATACTCTGACCTCGGAGGTGCCCTTCGGCGTGGTGGGCTACGGCTACGATTGTCATGTCTCTTACGCCTACCCCGGGGGATTGGACCTGGAACCGGTAGCCAGTGAGACGCCCGCCGATCCTCGGTGAAGAGTTTTCGTTCAAAGATTCGAGAAGTTCGATGCGGGGCGGTTTGAGCTTATCTTCTTCCTGAGCGACAAATTGCGTCTCTCGGGGGGGAGAAATGGCTCGATATCTCGGCGTTGTCGTCGTGGGTGTGTTCTGTATCGTCCTTATTCTGGTCGTCCTGGGCTGTGCTTCCACGGAGGCCTCACAAGAAGCAGTGGAGCCGACCATCGACGACGATCTGCGAAGCTGTGATGATGACTGCATCCAACCGCCACTGTTGCAAGAAGAGCTCGTGCCCTATCTCCAGGAGCATCAGGAGAGGATACTGGGTCGCGAAGCCTATAAGAACGATCTTCCGCCGCCGATTTCGGAGATCATCCTGGGGCCGGTGATCGACGACGTGGTGAGGGGAGGCCCGCAGATCGTCGACGCCGATGGCGCCCCTTTCGACGGGGAGGTGGATTGGCATTTCGTGGAATTTGAGCCCGTCACCACCCAAAACGTAGAGGCTCCGCCTCAGTTGCGGGGACGCCAGGTGTCCGGAGCGCACTGCTTCTTCGCCAGAAAACCCAATAGTCGGACCACTATCTTCGCCGTTCTGGCCGTCCACGGTGAGGGCTCGGACGCCCTTTATCTGGGCGGGCCCAATCATCGTCCTGCTTCCCTCGACACCGCTGCGATGTCGCGGGCCCACCCCGGTTCCATTCGGTTGAGCGAAGAAGGGCTTCGGTGCGCCTTTCGCCACGACCAGAATCTGGTGGGGGCGGTAGTGATTCCCGTCGAGTACTCCGGTTCATCGGCTCCGGAGAAGGCCCACTATGCAGTCTATGTCGTCAGCCCAGACACCGAGGCACAGCCGACGGGAAAGACCGTACGTGTGGAGCGTTCGCTCGGGTTGTGGATCCAGGAGGTGACCAGGGAGATCGAGATTCCTCTTCGCGAATACGACGAGCCCTGGACGAACTTTCTGGGCGTCTACGACGAGCTCCATGAGGCCATGGAGGTGGCCGACGAAGAGCTCTTGGAGCTTACGGATGGAAGGTTTCGCCTTCGTCCGGAGTTTGTATATTCTGCGCTTCCATGGAAGGCCTATTTCAGCACGGGAAAAGAAGAGTTTTGTCCCCAATATGTGGAATGCCATATTCCGAGCAAATACCTCAACATCGAGGAGTTTGCGCCCCTGTCACCGGAGTTTATGCGCCTGATGGCCGAGCTGTGGGCCTCGCAAAATGCGGAAGAGACACAGGGCGACGAAGAGGAAGAAGAGCAAGAAGATAAGCGGTAGTCGCTCACCGGTGATGGGTGGTAGAAGATCGTAGAGCGAAGGCAATGGAAGCACCCACCATTCACCACTGACCATGCAATTTGACGAACTTCTCCAGAATGGGCAGACCCTGCGCCGCCGGTGTGTGCGGGGACGGTACGCCCCCAGCCCCACAGGATCGCTTCATCTCGGGAATCTGCGCACCGCTCTCTATGCCTGGCTACAGGTGCGAATGGCCGATGGACAGTTGGTGTTGCGCATGGAGGACCTGGACGAAAATCGCGCCGTCGAGGGAAGCGCCGAAGAGATCCTGGACGACCTGCGTTGGTTGGGCTTGGACTGGGATGAGGGACCGGACGTGGGTGGTCCTGTTGGCCCCTATACGCAGTCGGAGCGCACCGAGATCTACGAGCAGGCCCTGGATATCTTGCGCCAACAGGGGCTGGTCTTTCGCTGCTATTGCTCTCGCAAGGATATCCGAGAGGCGGCGAGTGCACCGCACGGGCCGGGGGGCGTGGTGTATCCGGGGACCTGCCGGGGGATGAGCGCCGAAGAGGAGGAGAAGAGAAAGGCCGAGCATCCAGGAAGGAAGCCGGCTCATCGCTTCGTGGTGGCCGACGAAGAGGTCGGCGTCGACGACGTCATCGCCGGGCATTACGCCGAGAATCTGGCCCGCGACGTGGGAGATTTCGTGGTGCGGCGTAGAGACCAATTCTTCGCCTATCAATTGGCTGTCGTCGTCGACGATATTCTGATGGGGATCACCGACGTGGTCCGCGGCGTAGATCTGTTGACGTCGACGCCACGTCAGATCGCCTTATTCGAGACCCTGGGCGTCGAGGCCCCCCGTTTCTGGCACGCTCCGTTGATGGTAGATGACAGCGGTGACAGGCTCTCAAAACGCGACGGATCCGATTCGTTGGCCCAGCTTCGCGAGCAGGGCTGGGATGCCCCGAGGGTCATCGGATATCTGGCCGCCACGCTGGGCTGGGTCGATGAGGGCGCGTGCCTTTCGGCCCGAGAGCTCTTGGAGGAGTTGGACGACGACGAGTTGCACAACCCCACGTCTTCGCATCCGGCGCCGGGTGATGAGAAGGGGACTGGGTGACGATCGCGGTTGCAAGGGCGAAGCCGTCGAGATATTTAGGGGATGTTCTTCGAAAGGATTTTTCCCGTGGCATTTCTCGACTCAAGGCATGTCGCCCTCATGCCGGGTAGAGACGGAGTAAGAAAATAGAGGGCCTCAGTTCAGGAGTAGACCATGCGTTCATGGATCATATTGATTGCCATTGCCCTGTTGGCGCTTCCCGCCTGCGACGAGTCCGATGAGGCGGACAATGGCGAGGAGACTCAACAAGAAGAGACGGAAGAAGGCGACGACGACGGCGACGAGGCCGAAGAAGGTGACGAGGACGGCGATGAAGAGGCAGCGGCGGAGCCAGAACCCGTAGAGGGTCGCATCGCCATCTCCCTGGAGCTCGACGAGGAGCAGCAAGAGGCGGCCGAGGAATTGGTCAACGGATTTCGAGGCAGCCGCTTCGATCACGACCAGATCGATGGGAAAAACGCCCTCTTCTTCTTAGATATGGCCGCCGAGAACGACAATAATTACGTCGTCGCCGGGGCTCTGCACGCCATGTCTCAGGTCTTTCAGCCGGCCCACCTTCTGCGCGATGATGACGAAGACCGGCTGGCAGTGGACGAAGATTATGTCACCGTCGTCGCCGCCCATCTGAACTCGGACAACGATCAGGTGTTGTCCAACGCCATCCGAGCTTCGCGATCGGTTCTTCGTGACGAAGAAGTGGGGTACGATGCGGTGCTGCCGAGACTCCTGGAGATGGCTACCGGGCCTCGTCCGGAAGTGGCCTACGAAGTGGTGGAGATTCTGACAGCCGTCCACGATGGCGCGGAAAACGAAGAAGTGATCGCCGCCTACGTAGAGGTGTTGAACGATTCCGAACCCCATATCATGTCGCGAGCCCTGTTCCGCCTGCGACATATCTCGCGCGTCGAGGATGCAGCCGACGAATTGTGGGACCCCGTACTTGCCGCCACGGAACACGACGATCCCGGCGTAAGGGGACGGGCCATCGAGCTTCTGGCTCGGCTTCCCGGTTGGGGCTTCAGCATCGACGAGGAGAGAGCGCAAGTGGTGGGTGAGCGCGCCGTGGAGATGTTCGAAGACGAAAACCCCTTCGTGCGCTCCCGAGCCGCCGGCGCCACGGCCAGCGTGGACTATGTGGAAGCCGTTCCCCATCTTCTGGAGCTAATCGACGATCACCAACGAAATACTTACGACCTGGAGGGCTGGACCCAACTGGACGGCCGCTCGGGACGTCTTCACCACGACGGTTCGGCATGGTCGCGCGTCAGCGACGCTGCCCTGCGAGCCCTGAGCCAGATGCGCTTCGATGACCGCGATATGCGCTTTGAATACGACAGCCCCAGCTTCGGCTCCGACGAGGAGATGGAGGAGCAACTCAGCGAGCAGGCCGATCGGGCTCGCGCATGGTTCGAGGAGAACCAGGCGGGCATCGAAGAAGGCTTCGCCAGTCAATAAGTAGGGACGGCGCCCCTCCGACCGACGGCTGAACAGCGCCGTCGCCCACCTCCCCCGACCCGCGAGGCGGGTGCCCCGGTTGGGGAGGGGTATGGCGCCCCTCCGACCGACGGCTGAACAGCGCCGTCGCCCACCTCCCCGTGTTCACGGGGAGGGTCAATAGCCTTCGATGGGGGGTGGGGTTTGCGTCGCAGGCGAACAGACGTGGGTAGAAGCAATAGCTCTTCCCCACAAGCAAAGCGCCGTGGGGAGGTCCCCGAGTGAATACGAGGGGGGAGGGGTCCTGCCGCACACCCGATCCCTCTCGCATCCTCTCCTATCAACTACCCAACGCACATCGCCCCTGTGGTAGCCCTGGCCGACCGAGCGGAGCGAGGGAGTCCGGGGTCGTGACTGTCGAAGTAATTCGAAATTAGTTGCGGATAGGATTAATGACGTTTCCGCAGGACTGCTCCGGTTCGATGCAATCGGGGTGGGGCTCCAGCTCCTCAGGATGCGTACCCAGCTCGGAGTCGGTGTAGATGATGTTCAGATAATAGGTTTCGTCCCTTTCCAGTTGACAGTTAGAGCCGGTAGCCGTGCCGCCCCAATTCAAACTCTGAGTGAAGCTCTCTCGATAACAGCCGGTGTCTTCGGCGATGGACTCTTCGTGAAAATCACCGGGACAACTGGAGATGGACATCAACTTTCGCCGGTTCAACAAATGGGGATCCGTATTGATGCTGATCGCGCCCGACATGTCGGGAGTGAGTCCCTCCGTCGTAAATTCAATGGCCATATACTCCTCACCACTATCGCCGGGTAGCCCCAGCCGACGGGTATTTCCGCCGGTGGCTATGAACGAAGACTGCCAGATGCCGTTCCAGTGGCGGCAGTCGCCGTCAGTGGTTGTCTGGCTTGCGCCCATGAGGCAACTATTTTCATCGACAGTCAGGCGATTCCAGCCCGGTGGGGGCTGGCGATCCGGCGAATCGCAGGGGTCGGTAAAGACCACTTCTACGCTCGTCACTTCTTCGAGGGTCTGTGCGTCGGCCGTACACAGGATCCCGACTTCGTAGGTGTCGGGTTCGGTATTTTCGGGAATTTCGAAGCTTGCAGGCCCCTCGGTGCCCAGCGTCTCGGGGTCGACCAGGGTCCAGTCCTGAAGCTCACCGGTGGGCTCGCAGGACTCGGCCCCCGTGGACGTCCAGAAGATCTCCACCAGCTCACCGGCTCCCACGGTCTGTGGGTCGGCCGAGACCGGCCCCATCGAGAATTCGTGGCCGGCGTCTTCACCGGCGTCGGAATCATCACCGGTGTCGTGTCCGGCGTCTTCGCCGCCGTTGGGGGCGACACATTCCCCGTTGGTCGCGGGGGAGCCGTCGGGACATTCGACGACACAGGATCCATCGTGCTCGATCGTCCCTTGCCCACAATCCAGTTTGGAGTTTGCGTCCGATCCGTCATCGTCGCTACAACCGAGGGAGGCCACCAGAAGTCCCACCAACAATAAGACCCCACCGCGAGTGACCCAGGATGAGCGAGTTTTTGTCGAGAAGGGGCTACGGGACAAGAGTTTGACAGAAGCCATCCTGATCATCTCTGCAGAGAAAGGAGTTGCGATATTTCCGCCAGACTACAGGGGAATCGACGCGATGGCAAAACTCAATGTGTCTGGATCAATGCCATCAAGCAGTGCAAGAAAAAGGAGAGATGGAGATGGGGGAATCCATTATCTCCCCATATAACCGCTCAGCCACCCTCGCTGACCTTTTCGCTCCGAATAAGCCAGAGAACGGAGACCCTCCCCGTTGGCGGCTGACGATTGATCACAAGTCGGTGATGGTTTCGTCTTATTGCGGCGAGGCGAATATCGGCGGGAAAACAACGAAAACAGCAAAGTAGAAAAAAGAAATTAATCGGAAGTCGGAAATCGGAAATTGAAAAGCAGCGCGCGACGTCGGAGGGTTGATGTGATTTGTTGTCATCACCACCGACTTCGAAAAGCGAACTGCCTTCGAGCACCACTCATAGCGGCGATTGGTTCCTTCCGACTTCCGATTTCCGATTCCTCTTTTTCCTTTCTCATTTGTCGTTCGTAGTTGTGTATGATCGTGAGCCGTTGGCGGGGAGGTGGCCGCGAGTGCGTTCTACGAGCGGTCGGAGGGGGCACGGAGTAAGCTACTGATATCGATGTGCAATGTGATGAGAACCGAAGAGCGAGGAAGCCAATGAGCAGGCAGATTCACGACGAAGAAGGGAGGGCGCTAGTAGAGAAGCTGGAGGACCATGTGCGGCGAAACCGCGACCGCCTCATCGCGCAGCTCATCGGTTGGGGCGTCGCTCCGGATCGCGCCGAAGACCTCTTACATGACAGCGTGGTGGGAGCGATCACGGCTCTGTCTCAACTGGAGGACGATTCACAATTGGAGGGATGGTTTCATCGCATCCTCCGAAATAAGGCTGTCGATCACCATCGGAAGAAGAATCGTGAACGACTGGGAAATAACAAATGGGCTCGTCAGTCGAGGCGTTTCGTGGTTCCCGAATTTCAGCCCAATCCCTGTCAGTGCGTCCACGAGATCATCCCCACCTTAAAGCCCGAATACGCCGAGGCCATTCGCGACGTAGAGATGAGCGACGACGAGATGCGCGACGTCGCTGCGCGCATTGGTATTAGCTACAATAATCTGAAAGTGAGGGTTCACCGGGCCCGGCGCAAATTGCGCGAGAGGTTGGAAAAGACCTGCGCCAAATGCGCCGAGCAGGGGTGTATCGATTGTACCTGTGGCAAAGGCAAGCGAGATTAGGGGATTAGGGGGATAAGGGGATGGGTTTTATCTCCCTATCTCCCCCCATCTCCCCCATCCCCCCCATCCCTCACGATCATACATATCGCAGTAACCCCTTTTTTTCGTTCGTAAAAACCACGGGAGGAGTCAGCGCCCAAAATGTTCATCGTTGCCGAGATACGAGGCTTCAATCCACCACGTGATGGAGCGATGCCATCCCTGGCATCGCCGGAGACGGCAGGGTATTGCGACGACGATGCCAGGGATGGCATCGCACCAAGGTTCTGTGTTCTCGGGCCAACAAAAAAAGAGCA
>SLPW01000419.1 GCA_007131755.1 Myxococcales bacterium
CCCACGCCGCTATCCTTTATCCCTCCGAAGGGAAGGCGGGGATCACTCTTGACGAGTTCATTGACAAAGACCGAACCCGCCTCAAAGCGCGAGGCCAGCTCCTCCCCCCTTTTCGGGGTCGTCCAGACGCTGGCTCCCAACCCGTAGCGAGACCGGTTGGCCAATTCGATGGCCTCGTCCACGTCGGCGGCGCGAATGACGGCAGCCACTGGTCCGAAGGTCTCCTCGTCGAAGGCGGGCATTCCTGGAGTGACATCGGCCAGCAGGGTGGGCTCGTGGAAAAATCCGGGGACCTCCGGGACGGCGCCTCCCGTCAGACAGCGCGCGCCGGCGTCGATGGACTGTCGCACCTGTCGCTGTAGCTCATCGCGCAGATCCTCGCGGGCCATGGGACCGATATCGACCTCCTCCATCATGGGGTCGCCCATGACCAATTCTTCGATGGCCCTCTGAAAGCGCTCTGTGAACTCCTCGTAGATGACGTCTTCGACGATAAAACGCTTGGCAGCGATACAGGACTGGCCATTATTCATCATCCGGGCGAAGGTTCCGCGCTCGACCGTCCACTCCAGATCGCAGTCGGCGAGGACGACGAAGGGATCGGAGCCCCCGAGCTCGAGCACAACGGGCTTGAGCGCTTCGCCCGCCGTCGCTCCCACGGAGCGTCCGGCCCCGGTGGAACCGGTCAGCGCCACACCGCGCACCAGATCGTCTCTTATGAGTTCCGCCGTCGTATCCACGTCGATGTTCAGATGGGAGAAGACGCCGTCGGGAAATCCCGCATCTTCGAAGAGTTCGCTGATATCTTCGGCGCAGCCCGTCACGCTCGGGGCGTGGCTCAACAGTCCGACATTTCCGGCCATCAACGTCGGGGCAGCGAAGCGAAAGACCTGCCAGAGGGGAAAATTCCAGGGCATGATCGCCAAAATCACCCCCAGCGGCTTGAACTCCACTCGCGACTTCGAGGCATCCGTATCGATGGAGCGGGGCTCCAGAAAATGAGCCGCGTGGTCGGCGAAATACTCGCAGACCCAGGCGCATTTTCCGGCCTCCGAACGCGCCTGGGCGATGGGCTTTCCCATCTCCTCGGTCATCCGCTGCGCGTAGCGCTCGCTGCGCTGTCGAAGAAGATCGGCCAGGCGCCGAAAGCAGTCTGCACGCTGTGAAAACGAGCGCCCTCGCCAGAGCATAGAGGCCCGTGCCGCTGCCTGCAGCCGAGCCTGCACCTCCTCGTCGGAGTGCATCCGATATTCACGTATCAACTCGCCGGTGGTGGGGTTGACGGAGCGCATCTCGACCTCGCAAGCAAGGGGTCAACTTCGTTGGGAGGCCGAATATAGGAAGAGAAAAAATGAGAGCAAGCAGCTTCTACCAGGTGGAGCGGATCCCCATGATGCCAAGCCCCAATGCACTGCCGTACAGCCCGGCAGCCACGAAGTTGATGGTGTTGAACTCTCCGTTGCTCGCTCTGTCGGGCACCACGTCGAGGGCCACCGCTCCGGCCAGACTGGCTACACCGCTGCTCAACAACACGATCCCCATCGTACTGCTCCTCTCGGGCATCGGCGGGGCGTCCACCTCTGCGAGCTCTTCATCCAGATCTACACTGTCGGTCTCGAATTTACGCAGGGCATCGACGTCCTCTTCGAATTCGGCGAGTTCGTCTTTTCGCTCCTCCACCTGTGCCAGCTCCTCCTCGGTGAGTGAGAGCTCCACGGCGATGTGATCCATTCCAATGATCTCCGCCACTGCGTCGACCTGAAAGTCGAGGATTTCGCCTCTTAACTCATAGCTTCCCGCCCTGAGTTCGCGGGGCCCATCCGAATGGCAACGAAGCGGTCCCAGTCCATCGATATAAAGGGCCATATTTTCCGGATTGCAGGTCAATTCCAGATAACCTGCACAATTGTCGGCCATCTCGTCGCGATACATCTGTACGGCGGCCTCGATCTGATCCGGCGCCGGCTGATCGACGCGGGGGGCATCCATGGCCTTCTCGTAGAGTTCTTCGGCCCGCTGGCAATCGCCTGCGTGTTGATAGACCCTGGCGAGGTTGACGTAGGTGATGTTGAGCTCTCCCAGATCGAGGGAAGCCTCGAAGAGCCGAATCGCCCGCTCGTAGTCCTCATCTTGGACGGCCTGAATGCCCTGCTCGTTGAGATCGAGCTGTCCTTCCGAGATCTCGATGAGAGCTTCGTCGGCCACAGCCGTCGAAGCCAGCGATATCACAACGAGTGTCACGGTGAGTTGCAACCCGTATCGGATCCAACGAGGGTAAGATACGTCCATCTTCGGCGCTCCCGCTATTCAGGTGTGAAGCTTTTTTATCATCATGCCGCTCATGAAAAGCACCATAGCGCGAAAGGAGTATGGAAGAAAGTTCGGAATCCGCTTAGAATGGCGCTGCTCACCCTCACATAGTCCCTCTCGGATCGTAATATACGCTTTTCTCACTATGCCAATGCAAAGCGCAAGGCAATGACTGAAACCACCAAGAAGAAGACAGGCCGTCAACGACTGCACGAAGGGGACGTCCTCCAGGATCGCTACGTCATTCGCGGCGTCCTCGGGGCGGGGGGCTTCGCCGTCGTCTACGAAGGACACGACGAGACCATCGATCGACCGGTGGCCGTCAAAGTCCTCAACCTGCACATGGCTCTCGGCTCGTCGGACCAGACCCGCCAGGTGCTGGACCGCTTTCGCCGAGAGGCACGCCTGGCTGCTCGCATCCGCCACCCCAGCATCATCGAGATCTACGACTACGGGGTGCTGGAGCCGGGGGATCACCCCTATATGGTCATGGAGTTCTTGGAGGGAAGTGACCTGGAGCACGAGCTGATCGAAAACGGTCCCATGGAACCTGCGCGGCTCTTTCCGCTGTTTTGCGACGCTCTGGACGCTCTGGACGAGGCCCACGACGAGGGGGTCATCCACAAGGATCTGAAACCGGCGAACCTCTTTCTGTCACGCCCCGGCACCCGCAAGGAGCGCATGAAGCTCGTTGATTTCGGGATCGCCCACGCCAACTCGCCGGGGGAAAAGCGCATGACCAAGACCGGGCTGATGACCGGCACTCCCCAATACCTCTCGCCGGAGTATGTGGAAGAACAGAAGGTCGGTCCGGCCATGGATATCTACCAGATGGGCTTGATCCTGGTGGAGGCGCTCACGGGCCGCCCCTGCGTCGACGATTCGAGCCCGTTTCAGGCCGCCTTCAAACACGTGCAGCGAGATCTGGACATACCGAAGCAACTCTTGAAAGGAGAGTTCGGCGACATCCTCGATCGGGCGTTGGCCTACGACCCGGAAGATCGCTACACCCGCGCTTCGGACTTCGCCGACGCCCTCGCCGCCATCGACCCTGGCAGCATCCCTTCCATCGAGCTGAGCGATGCCCCCCGTAGCCCCGGTCCTGTCTCTCCGGTGCCCGACACGGACGCCTTCGTAGGCCAGAACGAGCCAGACTCTTCGAACGCTTTCGACGAGACCCTGTCCGATTTTGGTGGCGAAGCCCGGCTCGGCGATGGCGAAGACGAGGAGTCTTTTTCGGCTTCGGGAGCCGCGCAAGCCCGCGAAGAATCGCCGCAGGGCGGGCCCGTCGACGAAAAAGAGCAGAGCCTCATCGCCAAGACCGATTCGAGGGCGACACGGTTGGATCTTGTCCGCACGGAGCAACAAGACCACCGCACCCGGATTCCTCTGATCCTGGTAGCGCTGTTGGGCGCCATTACCCTCGCCGTGTTAGTCCTTGCGGTGTTGCTCTTCACCGATGACGACGACCCGAACGCCGAGGAAGAAGGGGCCGCAGCCTTACTTCATCCACAAGATCAAGAGGAGGCGGACCAGGACGATCGCGACGACGGCGAAGACGACCCTCAGGACCAGGAAGAACTGATCGCCATCGAAGATGACGACGACAGCGACGACGTGGAGAATGAAGAAGGTGAGGTGGAGCCGGTCATCGTCGAACTGACCACCACTCCGGAAAGGGTGACCGTAAAGAGTGAAGATGGCGACGAGTTGGGGACGACCCCGCTTGAACTCGAATTTTCCCCTGACGAGGTTCTGGCCATTAGCCTTCACCGCGACGGCTATCGCTCCCAAGAACTCCAGATCGACGCCGACAGCAAAGAGGAGCTGCATGTCGAGTTGGTCCGTCGCGCTCCTCCTTCAAAATCAGATCCCCCTCCCCCTCAGCCCGAATCACCTCGTCCTATAACGTCTGCCCCTTCCGGCACCGACAAACCAGCGGACGACGTCAAAGAACCACCAGAAAAAGAAGAAGAAGAAGAATCTCCTCGGCAAATGCAGTTGGTTCCCTGAAACGTCGGAAGGATGATGGAGACGGCCTCCCTTACCTCCCGCGCACAATCGAGCTTTCATGGTAGCGTCACGACTGTTCTTATTCATCTTCGCTGCAGCGCTTTGTGGCTGCGGAATCTACGATGCGCTCACGAATGAGCCCGCCGATCAACGAGGCGACGTTGGAGTCTCGGACGCCCATTTCGACGACGACGCCGATGGCAGCGACGCCGATGGCAGCGACGCCGACGCCCCCGGGCCCGACAATTGCGACGAGTGTGCTCACTCCTGCATTGAAGATGAATGTGTGAACATCGAATCCATCTTTGCGGGGGGACAACATACATGCGCCATCGTCGAAGACGGTCGCATGGCCTGCTGGGGTCAGAATTCGCAGGGACAACTGGGCATCGATGACAGCGATCGACCCTTTCCGACCTTTATCGACGCTGTACAGGGAGTACAAGACGCCAGCGCCGGATGGGAGCATACCTGCGCCATCGACGGATCCAATATCGCCTGGTGTTGGGGAAGAAACGAAGAAGGGCAATTGGGCGCGGGCTCCACGGCGAACACCAGACACGACCCTCAGGCCGTCGCCGTCGCCGGCGATGTCCACCTCATCGCCGCCGGGTACAGCCACGGTTGCGCCGTCCACGGTGAGGGCAATATCTCGTGCTGGGGGGCTGAGGTCGACGGGCAATTGGGAAATGGGCAAAGCGGTCCCTCCGTCGGCATTGCCCCACAGGTGATCGAGGTATTCGACGGATCGTCGACGGTGAGCGGACTCTCCGCAGGGTGGGGGAGCTCCGGGGCTATCTCCGGGGGAATCGTCAAGATGTGGGGCAGAAATGACTGGGACCAATTGGGTCAGGATGAGTCGAGCGATTACGAATCGGACCCGGTAGAGGTAGACGTCCTCGACACCGATGGTCCTCTGGCTCAATCCTTCTCCGCAGGATGGCGTCACGCCTGCGCCGTCCGGGACGGGGGAGAGGTCTGGTGTTGGGGCGATGATGAGGGGGGACAACTTGGCCGCGGAGACGAGCCCCAATTGCCGGGACCCGTGGTCGATCTTCCCGTGGACGGTTCCACCGCGGTCGACGCAGGATGGGGCTCCCATAGCTGTGCTCGCAGCAGTCATTGGCTGTATTGCTGGGGCAATAACGACAGCGGTCAGCTCGGCACAGACGAACCTTCACAGAGTGCTTTCGCCGTCCAGGTCTTCGACGAACCCGTTATGGACCTCGCCGTTGGTCAATCTCATACCTGTGCGTTAGTGACCGGCGGTGAGTTGTACTGCTGGGGAAATAACAGCAATGGTCAACTTGGTGTGGGTCCTACACCGAACCAATCGTCTGAGCCGCTTCGCGTCGCAACTCCTCCGTCTTGAACCGGCGAAGATCATCAACCTCTCCCAGTGAGCAGCTACCATGACCTCTCGAAGTCCATTCTTCATTGCCCTATTGCTCATCGCTGTGCTCAGTTTCAGCGTCGGGTGTGGATCGGGCGACGAGCCCGTAGACCCGCCGGACAACCAGGAGCAGGAAGAAGCGACCAACGCCTGTGGCGGAGAGTCCTCCCTGGTCTTGGACGGACAGGCGACGAGCCCCGGCTCTTCCTGCGGCGTCTGCGGCGACGGAAACGTCGTCTGTGATGGTGAGGATGCCCTTCACTGCATGGGCGCCTCTCCGGAGAACGCCTGCGGGGGGTGTCAACCTCTGCACGCAGTCGAGGGAGATAGCTGCGGGCCCTGCGACCACGGTGTCTTTCAGTGCGATGGCGAGGGCGGTCTGGAATGCGTCGGCGCCTCCGAGACCAACGCCTGCGGCGGCTGCTCCGTGCTGGCGGCTCATCCGGGCGACGACTGCGGTGACGCCGAGGTGGGCCAATACGCCTGCACGGGCCCCGACGATGTGCGCTGTGTTGTGGGAGACGAAAATGTCTGCGGCGGAGACGAGGAGCTCGATGCCATTCCGGGCACCGGTTGCGGCGCCTGTGATCAGGGCGTCGTCGCCTGCGACGGCCTCGAACAGACCCGCTGCATCGACGGCGATCGAGGAGTCAACCCCTGCGGCGGCTGCGAAGACCTGCCCGGGATCGTCGGCAATCAATGCGGCGCCTGCAGCGGTGAGTTCGTCTGTCATGAGGATGACCCCAACGGCCTGGTCTGCCAGGGCGGGGCTACCAACGTCTGCGGGGGCTGTGAGGAGCTCGACGCCTTCCCCGGCCAGCCCTGCGACGGCGGTGGGGTTCACTACTGCGTCGGGCCGAACGAGCTCGACTGTACGGAGCCCGGCACGGGGACGGCCATCAACGCCTGCGGTGGCAACCTTGAATTGTCGCACCGTCCGGGAGAGTCCTGCGGCGTGTGCGGCGACGGAGAGTATTTCTGTGCATCTCCCAACGCTCTTGGATGCCGCGACGCCGGCGAGCTGAACGCCTGCGGCGGCTGCGAACGACTCGACGGCGGCCCCCTGATGAGCTCCTGCGGCACCTGCGGCCAGGGGGTCCTCATCTGCAGCTCACCGAATCACACCATCTGTATCAACGACCCCGTCAACGCCTGCGGCGGCTGCAACCTTCTGCCCGCCCAGCCCGACACCCCCTGCGGAATCGACGGCACCGTGATTTGCGACGGGCCCGACCAGATCTATTGCGAAGGCAACCGCGATCCCGCTCAGCAATGGGAAATCTACTCCCCCGACGACCCTTCGTGGCCCACCATTGAATCGATATGGGGCTCAGCACCCGACGATCTATGGATGGTCGGCGCCCAGGACTTCGTCGCCAGGTATGATGGATCCGAATGGGATGATTACCCTGCATATGGGGAAGAGATGGCACCGACCTATAGCGCCGTCTGGGGCGACTCAGAAGGGGTCATCTGGGTAGGCTCTACCTATGGAGATATAATGTATTACGACGATGACCAGTGGAACTTCGAGGTTGCGCAAATCTCTTTTCTTCCCATCCTTGGCTTCGCTGAATTCGGTGGGTTCAGTGACGTTCAGGGCCAGACCGTCCTCGCCTGGAACGAAGAAGTGGTCCTCGCCGAATTGGGGCCTGGGGACTGGATGGATATCCATTTCGTCGATCCCGACGAAATGCCGATTCGAGATCTCTGGGTTCGAAATGACAACGAGGCATGGGCTGTAGGCGATGGGGGGGTACTTCACCGCTTGGCCGGCGAAGAATGGATCTCCGTGGAGATGCCGGAGGCCGACGGTCTATATGCCATCTGGGGAACCGACGGTGAAGCCTGGGCGATGGGAGAACACGCCCTCTTCTACGATGGAGATGAGTGGAGTCTAGCGACCGAGATCGACTTTGACGGGATCGTCACCGCAATTGATGGAACGGCGGCAGATAATATCTGGGCCGTGGGCACCAATGGATTGATCGCCCACTACGATGGACAGGCGTGGACTGAAGCCTATGAACGCCCATTGAACGCCAACCATCGAGACGTCTTCGTCTTCGAAAATGGTGAAGCCTGGATTACCGGTACACAGGGGCTTCTGTATCGCCAAGCCGATTGATGGCGATAATTTTTCGCCTCAGTTCCCGCGTCTTCTCACGTCTTCGGAGCCCCGTAAAAACCCGTTAGCCACTCGCGCCCTATGGGCTGGAGTGGCTAACGGGATCGGGGACTTCCGAAGTCTTATCGGCCTCGGCTTCGATCTTCTCCGCCGTCGGCTTCTCCGCCGTCGGCCTCCTCACGATCGGCGCCTCGGCTTCGGTCTTGGTCCGCCTTGACGAAGCGCAGCGTCATCCGATCGCTTTCACCGATCGCCAAAAACTGCTCTTCCGTATCCTCTCCTCCCCTGAGGCTAGGGGGAAGCGACCACACACCGTCGGGGTGATCCGCCGTATCGTTGGGGTTGGCGTTGATATCGGAGCTCTCTTCGAGCACGAATCCCGCCGCCTCGACCCTTTCGATGACGTAGGACTCCGGCAGATAGCCCTGGCGAGCCAACTGGCGGACGTCGCGGTCGCTGTCCTCGGGGGCTCGGTGAGCCACCACTCCGAAGACACCGCCCGGCTTCAGGACCTGATGAACTTCCTGCAGCGCGTCGTCCAACTGATCGGTGTTGTACCAGGAGTGCAGATTCCGGAAGGTCACCACCAGATCTGCCGATCCGGTCTCTCCGAGATCGACGGTATCCCCGGGCGAGAACGTACCGATCGAGATATCTCCCAACAGGTCACCGAGTTGCTCGATCCGGTTATGAAATTGATCGGCCAGCTCGCGCTGATAGGTCTCGTCGCCTTCGCGCACGTGGGGAACGCCAGCGACGTAGACGCCATCATCGGCCAACACGGGCGCAATGATCTCTGTGTACCAACCGCCTCCGGGATTCAACTCCACCACGGTTTGATCCGTATCCATTCCGAAGAACAACAGAGTATCGACGGGATTTCGAAACTCGTCACGCTCCTGGTTATCGCTGGAGCGATGGGGCGCGCGCGTCACACCCTCGAGGCTCGCGCGCACGCGCGCACGATCTCGTTCCTCCTGCGCTCGCTCCTCTGCTCCTTCTCTTTGCTCTTGCAACTCAGCTCGAGCATCCGCGGTCGTCATCTCCCTGGGATCTCCATCGGTCACATCCGACAGGCTCGAACACCCCACGGACATCGCCGCCAAAACTCCCAGAACTAAGGCTTTTCTTACGTATCTCATTTTCTCTCTCCTCTACTTCACAAGACGATTTCTACTGACGGAAGCCACGGTTTAGCAGAGAAAAATAATTTTCCCAACCCAAACCATGACTTTAGCGTTGTGATCGGTTTACCGATCACACCCGGCCAAGAGGGCGTGATCCACCTTGATCGGTTGTAGAACTCGGCGTGGTCGAGACCGCCCTGGGAACGACTACCGACGGAAACCGATCGCACCCTGCCAAGATTAATTCTTGCGGGTCGCCGACGAATGTGGGAATTTAGCGGAGAGCGGTTGAAATGAGTTTTTCGGCGTCGGCGCCGCAGGAGAAGGAATTTGAAGCTCAGGGCGGGTTGAAACTCGGCGCTCTGAAAGCCCGACACCTGATGATGGTCACCCAATCCCCGTTGCTCGACAGCCCCTTTGCAGGCTGAAGATCTGCGATCTTCGCTGCCGGCAGCGATGTCTCGGATGAATCCTACATATTCTACCTTCGGCGAGATACGGCGAAGATGTTGAAGCGATTTCTACAATTATTTCGAAATGAAGATCTTCCCACCGGGGAGGTAGATCACCCTCACCGAGAGGAATTGGAAGCACAGGGAGACGAGGGCACGAGCTATCTCGACTTTCTCTTTTCCTCGGTTCATCCTCGGGTACAGCAGAGGATTCAGGACCACCCTTCTACGGATCCCATTCTCGAGATCGCCACGGGAATTCTGGCGGAGATCTTCCCCGACTACTGGGAGGAACCGACGGGACCGCTGCGCGACCAGTGGTCTCCCCGCACCGAAGCCGCCCCTCCCCCACCGCCGACGGCAGCGCAGGCGCCTCCGGCACCGCCCACAGATTCCGAACCACCGCAGGACGACGAAGCCGGCGACGAAGACCCACCGACTCCTTCCGTAATATCCGATCAGGACGATGGGCAAACGGTTGCCGATGTGGATGAGGAGCTTTCGCAAGAAGAGAAGCAAGAATCGGCCTCCACCGAGGAGTCCACATCCTCGAAGGACGACGAAGGGCCGCGCCACGACGATGACGAGGAGGCGAGGGCCGACGACGAGGAGTCCGATGTCGAAAGGGATATCGACGAAGGCGACGAAGAAGCAGGTGAGGAGGTCGGCGACGACGACGAACCAGTCGACGACGAACAAGCAGAAGAGCCGACATCAAAAGTCGATAAAGAAGAGGCGACGACTGACGACGACGGTGAGCACAGTGAAGATGACCTCCACAGCCAAGCCGAAGCCGACGAGGACGGAGCAAGCGACGAAGATGACGAAGTCCTCGAAGTCGACGGCGACGAGTTCGTAGAGGTCGCCGAAGAGTCCGAGATCGTCCACGACGCCGAGGATCTCGATGCCGTCGAGGAACGCACGGCCGATGTCGACGCCGCTCCCCCGGCCGGTTTCGTCAGTGCTCTTGACGAAACCTCGGAATTCGAACCCCCGCCGGTACGCCGAGACACCGAAGAGAAGTCCATCTGGCCCCAGGCCCTCGACGCCCCCACCGTCTTGCGCGGCTCTCGGGTGCTATTGGCCGTGCTCATCGACAACGACCGCCTTCCGCTGGACGGACAACTCGACGTGGGCGAACTTCTGTTGGCCGCCGACCTGTGGGTCCACCTGATGGCCCAGGCCACCGATCTGGACCAACGTGCCCAGAGTCTGGCCCGGCTGGTGGAGCGCAAATTCGAAACCAATCACTTCAGTCAGGCCCGGCTGCTCCTGGAGCTGTTCCCGGCCAATCTGAACACACGCATCAAACACGATCGCCAATTATTCTACGAAGATATGATCCTGCGCCTCGGTGTGCGCCGCGGCCAGCCTCTCGACTCCCCCTCCGACAGCGGTCTGGAGGCCAACCTGCGCGAACTCGATCTGAGCGACGACGAAGAGCTACGCCGGGGCTTCGAAGAGCTCGCTCAGGAGGCGAGGATCCGAATGCACGTCTACACCCGCGAGCCCTCGGAGGTCGAAAAGTGGCGCCAGCTCGCAGAATGCTGCTCCTGGCCCGACGCCGTCCCCTACATCCTGGGCAAATTACCCCCGCGGCGATGGCGCGAGGCCCACGTGGCACGCGAACGCTCCATTCGAACCTCCCTTCAGGAGCATATTGTCCGCCCTATGGCCCGCGACCACGTCATCACCCACATCAAGGCCTGCTACTTCGTGCTGCGCGCCGTGGGGGATACGGGACTGGAGCCCTACCTGGACTGCTTCTTCGACTGGTCGGAGTCCTTCTGCGACGTAAACGCCACCACCTTCTTGTCCCGATTGCACCGCCGGGTACAGGGCAACCGCGATACCATCGACGACATCTTCGGCGAAATCTACCGGCAATATTATCACGACCCCATCGCCGACGCTCTGGACAAACTGGACGACCAACTGCTGGAGCGCTCGTTTTCTCGCGCCATGGAACACCTGTCGACCACGGACTTCGCAGAGGTGGCGGGCGGCAATTTCAACCTCGGCGCCTTCGTGCTCGACGCCTTCTTGGAGATCGAGCATCCCTCACCGGAATTCAGCTTCAAGCTCCACCGCTTGACCTGACCACCCGACCGAATCGGCCCATTGACCCGCCCACCGTTGAAGAATAGGATGGCGCCGCCAACTTGCCCGCCAGCAGTATCTCCTCTAAAGACATCCGAGCCGTCATGACCCGCCGCAATACCGTTCGCGATATCCATCAGTTGTACGCCGAACAAACCCCGATCACGATGGTCACCGCCTACGATTATACCTTCGCGCGCCTCGTGGAATTGGCCACGTTGGACATCATCCTCATCGGCGACAGCCTGGGAAATGTCATTCAGGGTCATGACACCACGGTGCCCGTCGACGTCGACGACATCGTCTATCACACCCGGGCCGTCAGGCGGGGAAGCGCCACGGCGCACCTGGTGGCGGACCTTCCCTTCATGAGCTATCAGGCCGATCACGACGAGGGGATGAAAAACGCCGGACGCCTCCTCAAAGAAGGTGGTGCTCAGGCCGTAAAGCTCGAGGGCGGCCGCTCCGTGGCGCCCCTGGTCTCGCGCATGGTGGAGGCGGGCATTCCCGTGGTGGGACATCTGGGCCTGACCCCTCAATCCGTCCACGCCACCGGGGGCTACCGGGTGCAGGGACGTGACGAAGAGGCGGCCCAGAAACTCCTGGCCGACGCCCGAGCGCTGGAAGAGGCCGGCATCTACCTGCTGGTCCTGGAGATGGTCCCCGCCGATCTGGCCCGCAAGGTCACCCAAAACCTGTCCATCCCCACCATCGGCATTGGCGCCGGACCCCACACCAGCGGTCAGGTCCTGGTCATCCAGGACCTGTTGGGGATGAACGCCGACTTCAAGCCCCGCTTCGTCAAGCGCTACGCCAACCTGGAGAAGACGATCGTCGACGCCCTCGACAGCTACGGCGACGAGGTGCGACAGGGCACCTTCCCCGACGACGACCACTCCTATTAGACGGCGTTGACCCAACCCCCACCGCCCATACAGACCTTGAAACGCATCACCACCATTGATGAACTTCGACGGGCACGGGCCGAACTCAACGGCACCGTCGCCTTCGTCCCCACCATGGGTTTTCTTCACGCCGGTCACCTGACGTTGATGCGCCGGGGCCTCGAATTGTGCGACCACCTGGTGGTCAGCGTCTTCGTCAACCCCACCCAATTTGGCCCCGGAGAAGATCTCGACAACTATCCGCGCGACCTTAAAGGAGACGTCGAAAAGTGCCGCTCCGTGGGATGTGAGATCTTCTTTTGTCCCCGCCGCGACCACGTCTATACCGATCACCACTCCACAACGGTAATCGTCGACGAGCTCGACCGATCACTGTGCGGCCCCTCACGACCCGGACATTTTGAAGGGGTGGCCACCATCGTCGCCAAATTATTCAATATCGTCACCCCCGATGTAGCTGTCTTCGGACAAAAGGACTATCAGCAATTGGCGATCATCCGCCGCATGACCCGGGATCTCAACTTTGATATCCGCATCGAAGGGGTGCCCATTATTCGCGAGGACGATGGCCTCGCCATGTCGAGCCGAAACCGCTATCTCGACGATGACCAGCGCCGCCAGGCTCTCTGCCTCAGTCGCGGACTCGTCGCCGCCCACCGCGCCTATACCGACGATCCGAGCCGCACGGTCCGGGCCTTGCTCGAGACCGCTCGACGTCCCATCGAGGCTGCCCCCGGGGCTCACATCGATTATCTGGAGTGTGTTCACCCCCAGACTCTAATGCCGCTGGACGCCGACCGCCCGGTGAGCGACGATGGTGCCCTGATGGCCACGGCCGTCTCTATCGGCCCGGCACGCCTCATCGACAACCTTCGCCTCCACGAACCCCTGCCGGACGGTCCCCTGCGGAGTCTTCCATGAAGCGCCTCACCGCTCTGTACCTCGCCATCACCCTCCCTCTCGTCGCCGCCTGTGGCGAAGACGAACCCGAAGAGCCTCCCCCACCACCGCCCCAGGAGCGCTGCGAGGCCGACAACCTCAAGGCATTTGCCGCCGGTACCATCGAGCGCGACGGCAACCGCTTTGTCCTCGATCTGTCCTCCAACGACGTCTCGGGGCGCATCTTCGACGATCGCGAGCTTCGCATCCGTCTCGGCTCGGCCCCCGCCCCCGGGACCAACGAAGAGCAGCCCCTTATCCTGCGTCTGGTCTCCAATGAAGAGGACCCTGAATTTTCCGTCTTCGCCGAGCAACTGGCCGACATGACGGGCCCCGAACAACCCCTGGAACTCCAGATCTACGACGCCAGCGACTACAGCGACCTGGGCAGTTCGAACCTCACCTCCCTGTCCTCCTTCGACTGCTCCATCGACGACGACGCCACCGTCTGCGCCCAGATCGGCTTCGACACCTCCGGCACGGACATCCTCGACGACGACGATCAATACGTCTACAACGCCGCCGGCGGCACCTTCACCCTCGAGGGTTTCGACACCGCCTCAGGCCGCATGCTCGCCACCTTCGACATCGAGCTTGGCCCCAACCTCTTCGCCTTTCAGGATCCGTCCACAGGGATCATCGAGGGCTGCCTGTGGCCCGAATACGACTCCCGCGTCCCCGGCGAATATTGGGGATTGGACTAGTTTCGTGCGCTTCGCCTCACTGGTAGATAGTCCGTGACCCCGGGCTCCTTGAACAACAGTCGGCCGGGGCTACGACAGAAGCGGACGGAAATGAGGAGGTAGACGGGGAACGGACATTGCACTCCCCGCAGCACCACCAAACCGCACATTGCTTCTTACGTAGCCCCGGCCGACCGAGCGTAGCGAGGGAGTCCGGGGTCGTGATGTCGCACACTAAAATCCTCTGGACGCTTCTACCTATGAGCCGAGCGAATCCTTGACAGCCCCCGGGGTCGGAACTAATAACTGAGTGCCGATTCAGTGACCTCTTTCGGCGCCTTCTGCGTGCGCTTCTCTCTTTTTTGACGGCATTCATGGCGAAAGCAAACAAAGACAGCGGCACTTCCGAAAAGCGCGAACGGATTCTCGCCGCCGCCCTTCGGGCCTTTGCACAAAACGGCTTCTACAACACCCGGGTCTCCGAGATCGCCAGCCAGGCCGGCGTGGCCGACGGGACGATCTATCTCTACTTCAAGAATAAGGACGACCTGCTCATCTCGCTGTTCGAAGACCGCATGGAGTGGATCATCGACCGATTGAGCGCCGAGTTGGAAGCCGTCGAAGGGGACGTGCTCAAGCGACTTCGCACCTTTATCCACCTTCATTTTCGCCTCGCCGTCGAGCGCCGCGATCTGGCGGAATTCATCACCGTCGAGCTTCGCCAGAGCGCCAAATTCGTCAAGGAATACGAAAATCCCCGCTTTGCGGACTACCTCAAGATGCTCCACTCCCTGATCGACGAAGGACAACGCCAGGGAGTGTTGCGCGCCGATCTGGACAGCCGGCTCGTCACCCGGGCCCTCTTCGGGGCCCTCGACGAGGTGCTGCTCCAGTTGGCGCTGGCAGAACAGCCGCCGGAGGACGTCTCCGACGAGGCAGACCAGATTGCAGATATGATCATCGACGGACTCCTGGTCCGTCACGACGACTCTCCCCCCAGATGAAGTTACTCACCCTCAACCAAGGAGGATCACCGTGAAAATTCTCGCTACGGTCAAACGGGTCACCGACCCGGATATGAAAGTCAAGATCAAGCCCGACCAAAGCGGTGTCGTCACCGAAGGAGTGGAGTACAAGATGAACTCCTTCGACGAGTACGGCGTCGAGGAGGCGATCGCCATCAAGGAGGAGCACGGCGGAGAAGTGGTCGTCGTCTCTGTTGGACCCTCGGAGTCCACAAAGGAGCTGCGCACCGCTATGGCCATGGGAGCGGACCGGGCCATCCTGGTGGAGACCGACGAAGATCTGGACAGTGACGCCGTCGCACGGGTCCTGGCTCAGATCGTCGAGCGGGAAGAGCCCGACGTGATTGTGATGGGTAAGCAGGCCGTGGACAGCGACCGCAACCAGACCGCTCAACTTCTGGCCTCCTATCTGGACTGGCCCCAGGCGACCTTCGCCTTCGACGTCGAGATCGGTGACGGCTGGGCCACCGTGGGCCGAGAGGTCGACGGAGGAACGGCGACCAAGCGCATCAAGCTTCCCGGCATCATCACCGCCGACCTGCGCCTGAACGAGCCGCGCTACGCCAGCTTGCCGGGCATCATGAAGGCCAAGAGAAAGCCCCTGGACACGCTGACCCCCGACGAGCTCGGCGTCGACGTTGCTCCCCGGGTGGAGGTCCTCAAATTCGAGGCCCCTCCGGAGCGCGAAGCCGGCGAGATTTTGGACGACGTCGACGAATTGATCGACCGTCTCAAGAACGAGGCCAACGTCCTCTGATCCGGCACGCTGTGCCCCCGATACGAATCGAAAGATCGCTTCAAAACGACGCTTCAACCCTTCAGGAGTCATCATGGCAAACGTACTCGTCGTTGCCGAACACGTCGACGGACAGCTTCGCAAGGTCACTCTGTCGGCCATCACATTCGCCCAGGAAGCCGCCCAGTTGACCGGCGGAGACGTGGAGGTCCTCGTCCTCGGAAGCGGCGTCGACGGCGTCGCCGAAGAGCTGTCGAAATACGGCGTCTCCCGTGTCCTATACGCCGACGACGCGGCCTTCCAGAACTACCTCGCCGAATACTATGCGCCGGCCATCGTCGCCTGCGCCCAGCAGACAAACGCCACCATCGTCTGCTCTCCGGCCAGCACCACCGGAAAGGATCTCCTTCCACGGGTGGCGGCCGGATTGGAGGCGGGCATGGTCTCCGACGCCATCGACGTCTTCGACGACGGCGGCATGAAATTTCGCCGTCCCCTGTGGGCCGGAAACGTCATCACCACCGTGGAGGTGACCACGCCCAATAAGGTCGTCTCCGTTCGCACCACGGACTACGACAGCGCCGAGCCCACGGGCGATACGGCTCCCGTGGAGAGCTGGGATGCCGGGCTCGAGTCGCGAGACGACGTCGAATTCGTCTCCTTCGACCAGGTCAAGAGCGAGCGACCTGAGTTGACCGACGCCGAGGTGGTCGTCGCCGGAGGCCGCGGCCTCAAATCCGGTGAGAACTTCGAGATGATCACCGCCCTGGCCGACGTCCTCGGCGGAGGCGTGGGCGCCACCCGTGCCGCCGTCGACAGCGGTTTCGTCCCCAACGACTGGCAGATCGGCCAGACCGGAAAGGTCGTCGCTCCCCAGCTCTATTTTGCCATCGCCATCTCGGGCGCCATCCAGCACCTTGCGGGCATGAAGGGCTCCCAGAATATCGTGGCCATCAACAAGGATCCGGACGCTCCGATCTTCCAGGTCTCCGACTACGGTCTGGTGGCCGATGCCTTCGAGGTGGTCCCGGAGCTTACGGAAAAGCTCAAGAGTGTGGTGGAGTGAGATAGCTTAGCGTTGCCCTCTCCGTCTCGCGCTGTATTAAGCGCTCGGAGGGGGCACCACTCCCCACCCCATCTACGCCGGCACCACCACCAGGTGCCGCGCCACGTCCGCCATCAGCGCCGACGTCACTCGACCCACTCTCTTTGCCCCTCCCCGCCCCGCCACCACCAGATCAACCCCTCTTTCCCCAACGGAAGCGCCGATCTCCTCGGCGGGATCGCCGAAGCGAATCGACCACCCCTGCATCGCCTCGTCGATCTGCTCTTGCATCGCCATCGGGATCTCCACAGACCCCACCAACTCCTCCATGAGCGCCTCGGCTCGAAGACGCAGTTCCGACTCCAGCGCCTCGACGTCTATGGCCAGACCACGCTCCACCATCCAATTCGTATCGTCCAAAAATGGCGACGGAATCACGTGCAATACTTCCAACTCGGCTCCCAGAGCAGCGCATAATCCCATCGCCACATCCAGCACCTTTCGAGACTCCCGTCCCAGGTCCACCACAACAAGGATGGATTCCACTTTCACCTGTGGGTCGTAATCTCGGATCAACGCCACCGGCTTCGACGCCGCACTCACGATGCGTCGGCTCGTCGAACCCAGACCCGCCGAATAGACTCCGCTCTCCCCAAAGGCGCCGAGGGCGATCAGATCGGCATCGAAACGCCCCGCCCACCGCGGAAATCGCTCCTTGGCAGCACCGAATTCCAGGACCGGCTCCCCGGCGAAACACTCCCTCAGATCGTCATCGATCTCGAAATAATCCTCCAACTTGCGGCGCGCTATTTCGACAACCTCGGCCTCCAACTCCCGGTCGTCCTCACCGAGAGCGGCGTAGGGAAATAATACCTCTCTCATCGAAGCGGACATCTCCCCCACAGCATGTACGAGTTGAATCGCCCCCAACTGGCGAGCGAAAGCCACCGCACAGCGGCTGAAGCTCGAAAAGTCCACGGGGACCAATACCTGTTCGGGCTGGTACATCGAGTGCCGAGTCCTCGTTTCTCAATAGTCCAATGCCCAACACCTAATACCCATCACCCATCACCCATCACCCATTCACCCATCACCCGCCCTCAATACTCCTGAAAGCGATCGGGCTGCCCGTCACCGGTGGTATCCCACCCGACACGAATGCGAGTCCCATTGTCGTAATAATCCCAGGTGTCGACCTGCCCGTCCTCGGTGGTGTCGCGCTCCACGCGCTGAAGCTTGCCATCGGAGCCGAAGAATTTTTCGATGGCGAAGGTTCCGTCGTATTTGCTCGACATCTTCTGGCGCCGGATCTCGTCATCGACATAGAAGACGACGGCGTCCACATAGGGCGTACTGTCGAGTGACTTCTCCTCTTCGATCAGCTTTCCATCGCGGTAATACTCCCAGACGTCGACGCGGCCGTCGAAGTTCATATCCCGTTCGATCCGCACCACCTGTCCCGACTCATCGGAGAAGATCCACTGATCGGGCTGACCGCTTCCGTCGAGATCGACCTTCTCAACGCTCAACCCGTCGGTGGAGAGATTCCCGTAGCGCGAACGCTCCGGCAACTCCTCAGGGCCCGTGGGACCGTCGTCGATCACATCACCGGAGCTGGAACAGCCCATGGCCACCATCGCCGCCAACGCCAGCACCCCCATCACCGAAAGTCTCTTTATATTTGTGTGGATCATCGCCTTTCGTCCCTACCTGGGGCTGGAAAACTGCGTCGTCTAAATTTTCTAACAGATTCAGGGGTGGTCCGCCAGTAAGCTTCAGGGCACCCCAGGCTTGCTCAACGTTTCATCGTCGCTACGGAAGGAGGCGCTGCACGCAAAGCTCTGAGTCACTGAGAGCGAAGGCGCTATACGCAGAGCGCTGAGTAGCGGAGCGCCGAACGAAGAAAACGGGTTCGCTGAGGGCTGCACGCCGTACACTGTACGCAGTACGCTGAAGAGTTCTGCGGAAGGGACGTTGAGGCACGGCAGGGGATGCGGCGGTTTGTGCTGATTTCGACGTGTCGGGCTCGCTGGAGGGGGCGATGGACTGCATGACGCAGGCCGACGCCAGTGCGATTCCAACCTCGAATGTCGCAGGGGTTTTCAGCGCTACGGCGTGGTGCCGTGTGCTCTTTCGCGCGTTCGCGTCCAGCGGTGCCGCTTTCAGCCCTCAGCGATCCCGTGTTCCGTCCTCAGCAATCCCGCTTCCGCCCTCGGCGTCTCCACGAATTCCGCGCCGTGGAACTGCACGAGTGTTGCCGGGCAGAGCGTTGAGCGAACCTGCAGGGCACCCGCAGGGCTCTCATAGATTTGCCCGCCACCCCACTTTCCGTTAGTACTTTGTACGGAATTGAACGCACCACTCCTCATCTTTGCTGGATCTCGATTATGTTCCGACGTCTTTTGGTGATTGCACTCTCCGCGTTCGCGTTGCTCCTGGCCAGCGCCGGCTGCAGCTTCGATATCGAGCCGGGAAGCCAATTGGCGGGCCAGCAATGCTACGGCGACGATGACTGCGCCCAGGACCTGGTCTGTTTCGATCGCATCTGCCGCCCGAAGGCTGGCGATTCTCCCTGGGGTCCCGGCATCGACGCAGATCTTCCCGACACGGATCTTCCCGACGCCGATACACCTGATGCCAGACGGCCCGATATTGGCCCGCCCGATGTGGGTCCGCGCGATGTCGGTCCGCCCGATGTGGGTCCGGAGTGTGTCATCGGAGAGTCCTATTGCTATAGCGGCGCTTCCGTCTCCTTTTGTGAGCCCGGACCGGATGGAGTGCCCGCATGGAGTCAACCCCAGGCCTGCGGCACCAACCAGATCTGCGAAGCCGGCCAATGCGTTAACGACTGCCCCGAGGGCTTTTTCTATGATCCCATCGCCGACGAGTGCATCCCCGAAGACGAACCGGTCTGCTGCGAAGGAGGCTGCGCCGACAACGAGATCTGCCACGACTGTTCCTGCGTGCCCTATGACCCTGAAGCATGCGTAATGCAGGACCAGCCCTGTGATCATCCC